>NZ_JAGS01000005.1:0-300000 GCF_000526775.1 Ruminococcus albus AD2013 | reverse complement strand
GTATAGCATTAGCGTAGCCTTAATCGTAATAGAACCGTGGGACACACGGGGTTAGCTCGCTTATGCTTAGTGCATTAGTACTATCGAACGAGAACCGAACTCGCTGAGGTCAGGGGAAGCCCCCGCCTCTTTAGGCGGGGGAGGATGTCACCTTTTGTTTTTATCTGTTTCAGTTTTCTTCTATAATTCATTTAGAATTGTTGATCGAAAACTGGAGGTGATAAAAATGATTAACAGATCACAAAGAGTAATACTGATGAAAAAACTGTCAAACTACTATCAGACTGAAAAAGTCAGTTCCGAAAAGAAAAAAGAATTATCAGCATCATTGCTGGATGATAATGATATTAGATTACATAAGCTCATTATGGAGTTGGAGCCCGTAACTGATATTGGCAAATTGATGCTGGATGAAATTTTTAAGGCAATTCAAATAGGATAACATAAGGAGGAACATAAAAAATGAAAGAATTAACAGAGAACTATTGTAAAACAGGAACTGATAACATGTCCGATTTTTACAATATTCTTGACACTATGGATTCAAGAACGTCTTACCGCAAGATAAGGATGGATCTTATAACTCTTCTTCATATTTGTGACGAGCATGATCTCGCTCAGTTTTCTATCGATCCAAATATCGTTCCTAATGATATGTGGCCGATAATACCTATGAATCCACGAAATGAAGTCGAAGAAGTGTTACTGCTCAATAAGAACAGAGCAGTACCTAATCACGATCCGTCATGCGCCGAAATAAAAAAAGAAATAGAAAGCATGGGCGCTCTTGTATCATTTGATGATGGAGGTACATCAATAGTAATGCCTTTATCTGCATGGGCTTACAAGGATCTTGCCGACAGAACCGGAATACTTTGTGCCAACATTTCAAAAAAATCGATAAACAAATCAAGATGGCTTTCCGAAAATTTAACGGAAGCAACTGTCACTCTTACAATAAGAGAATCCGAAGACGGATCGATGAGGAAGATCTTTGCTGTCAGAGGCAGAGTGTTCGAAGGACAGAATCAGGGTCCTTTTATAAGAAGAGCGCAAACGATTCTGGAAAAAGACATCGGACTGGGTATAGCTGAATGCCGCCATTGGGAAATAACCAATGAGTCAATAAATGTAGTATTTACATTTCCCGAAAAGACCGGGGAAATCAGAGATATGTACCCGGAATTGCCGGACGACATAACGCCAATAGTTGATATTTACACATCTGACGTCGGAAAATCCGCATTTCACGTTACTTCCGGCTTTATGATCGGCAAAACAAGGATCGTATCAAAAGACGGTACAGTTTGTGCTGAACATAACAAACATTTTAAAATGTCATCCGTTATGAAAAAAGTTCAGGATTGCATATTCAAACAGTATAATGCAGTCCCTAAGGAGCTTGCAAGACTTCTTGGAATTGAACTTACTGATATGGCTGCAGCTATAGATGAAGTTATAAACTTCACCGGCATAGAGAAAAGAGCCGGTATGAAATACGTCGTACAGCATATAAAAACATTACTATGCACCGAATTGAGTTTAGGAACATACACCGCATATGACCTCGTAACAGCACTGATATCCAGTCCGTCCAGGCTGGTAATGACAAAAAAGGTATCGGGCGATCCAAAAGTAATACCGGAATCTACTCTCAAAGTACTTAACGAGGCATTGAGTAAAGCTATTTACTGCCCATTTGAGTGTGAGACTGTAGATTACGATCTTACACCTGAAGAATAAAATAATCTGTTAGTCAAAGAGCCTTGAAAAAAAACAAGGCTCTTAAACTATATAAAATTTTACGTGGCATAAAAAATCTGCTATAATATATATGGAGGAATCATCATGGAAAACAAAATCAGACTCTATTCACCAACCATTAAGAAGGAGATCACCTTTGAAACAAATGATATCTACGGACCAAAACATTCTTCTATCGAGAATTATTTTTACTCCGAAATGACAAACTGTAAGCTTAAGAGAACGTTTCTGAAAATGGAGCTTGATCATTCGGTTGTCGAGGTTTGTATATCGTCGGATAATCCTCAGAGGTGTATCACGGCAATTGGAGAGGCGACAGCAATGTCATTAACAACTGATATCGCAAAAGCCAACCCTGTTATCACAGCAGACAACAGAGCATTTGATCGGGCAGTACTTAAGTACCTCGGTTTGAACAACGTCTATGCTGCCTCAGAAAATGTGCAGCAGGATAAATTAAAGAGCTATATCGAATCAACTCCGGTAAATATTTCCGAGCCCGAATCTGATCCTGCCGATTCCGAATCAGAAATAAACATTAAATCATTCGATGAGGTATTCGGTGAATCAGATGTAGTCGCCGGAATTAACGAAGATGAGGAATTTGCAGCCCTCAGCAAAGAAAAATGCAACCTTAAATTATATAAGGATGCATCCGGAAAACAAGGTTATCCTGCACATGGATGGATACTGAAACATCATCCTAAAGATATCGTTCATATGATCGATATTGCAAGAAAGATGGATCCTGAACACATAAAATTCACGGATCCCGAAAAAGCAGAAGCACTTATAAAATTTAACCGGTTTGTTGAACTGGGTAAAAAACTCGGCCACATAAATTGATTATGGTGAAAAGGAGGCCGCACGGTCTCCTTTTTTAGGAAGGAAAAGATAATGTATAACTCTTATATTTACAAAGAACATGTAAGACAATGCGTTAAAATGGCTCGTGCCGGCATTCCTATTTGCGTTATCGACCTTGAAACAACAGGAAGATCAGCAAAAGATAGTTATGTGTTCCAGTTTGCCGGGCTAAAATGCATTATAGATAAATCTCTTACTCCAAAAATCATTGAAAGCTTATGCGTTTTTATAAAGCCGGAAGTTCCGTTAAACGAAAGGATTACGGAAATAACAGGCTTTACCAATGAAGATCTGAAAGATAAACCAAATGAAGAAACAGTTTTTCCAAAAATCAAAAAATTTATGGATAACTGCATTATGTGCAGCCATAATACTTCCTTTGAGGAAAGTTTTATGAATGCGATGTATGCAAGAAACGGCTGTGTGTTTCATCCTGCTGAGATCATAGATACACTGAAAATGAGCAGAGATCTTCATAAAGAAGAAAAGAGGCATAAGCTCGGAGTTATTGCAGAAAGATACGGAATAGCTGATGGAGTCAAATTTCACGATGCCCGTGATGATACTATAATTTGTGGAAGGCTGTTATCAAGGTTTTTAAGTGAGTATGTTGATGCTAAGAATGATGATCAATCAAAAAAAATCACGCCTAAAGTCCATTCCGTTTCTTACTGGGAAGGAAAAAGACATGATCAAAAAAGATTGTACATCTTTACAAATCTTGGCACTGTATGGTTTTCTGTAACTGACAGCACATGGGGTGAAAAAGACAAAGATGTTATATCTATGATAAACATGGATTCTCTGATCAAACAGGCATTTGTGCTTACAGGATCAGACGACCTTGTTGAACTATCTAAATTTAAGGGGAGTGTAAAATGCTGATAGCGATGATCATTGCGTCAATAACAGACATAAATAAGAAAGAAATTCCCATTTTTTTATTTCCGTTATTTACCACCATTTTTATTACAATAAATCATGCAGTAATTCATCCGATAGATTCTCTGCTTGGATTTGTTATCGGTGCGATATCCTTCTCGATTCTCGCCTGGAAATTTTCAGGCGGGGGAGGGGATATCATAATGATGAGCTGTATAGGAGCTGCTTATGGGACAAAAATTTTGTCTCATATAATTATTATCTCTTCAATTTTGATACTGGTTTATTATATCATCATGAAAATACAAAAGGAAACAAAGCGAACAGTACCTTACGCGCCGTTCGTAACTATATCTTTCATTTTTTTACTATTAGGAGGAATTTTTTATGGCATCAATGATTACAGGTTTTTGGAAAACGGTTACTTTCTACTGTAAGAATCATCCTGAACAGCCAATGGAGCTAAAACAGGGAGCTTACAGTGCTTACTATGGATGTTCTCATGAATTCGACGAAAACAATCCCTGCCACAACAGACTTAATCTGATAGATGCTGAAAAGGCACTTCAGAAAATAATGGATAATCTCACAGGGGCTAATCTAATGGGGGATATGCCCGATCTGACAAACTATAAATTGTCAAAAAACGGCGTAGAATACAAAGTAATAAAGCATGATACGTTCAGTGACAGTATTTCTATTATGGTCGATAATCAAAAGATCATGATGGGACAGGCAAAGGAGCTGTAAATTTAAAAAGGCTGATTTTTCAGTCTTTTTGTTTTTTTTACTAAAAAATCTGCTATAATATTATTATAATAAAATTTATCATGCTGAAGGTGATACGAATGATGATTAAAAATATCGAGCCGACACTAGCAAGTAGCCTTTTAGTACAGTATGCAAAGGATAAACGTATATCAGTCAAAGAACTGGCAGAACGCACCGGATTATCTTACTCTCATATTTCAAATATTCTTAGCGGAGTCAGGACAATCACACCTAAAAACGAAAAAAAGTTGTGTTCCGCTCTTAAGCTTACTAAAGAAGAACAGTACGCTCTGAAAGAAGCTATTTTTATCTCCAACAAGAGTATAGTCATTTCTACAAAAAATAAAAGGGATTATGTTTTGAAATTATTGTACTGGGTAACGGTGAAAAGCAATACTCTATCATTATCACAAGTCGAAAAATGTATAGATATAATCCGGTACGGAAAACACCTCGAAAAAGACTAAAAATTGGCAGTTCCAGCAGATTGCAAATATCTTCAAAGCCGTGACAGACATCATCCTGAGTATTCTGGATATTTTTGTCGGCTTCTTTACCGGCGACAGGCTTGGCGGTGTGCGGGATGCGGCCGTCAACGCTATGAACGCTGTTTATAACGCAGTCATGGACAAGGTCAACAGCTCGTGGTCGTGTGGACGCGATCTTATGCAGAACCTTTATCAACGGCATCACCTATATGCTCGGCAGCCTGATCAATACGGTCGCGGATGTGGCATGTTCCATCTGGGAATACCTGCATTTCTCCGTACCTGAAAAGGGTGCGCTGGCTGATGTGGAGGAGTGGATTCCGGATTTCATGAAGGGGCTGGCAAAGGGTATCAATAAGAGCAGGAAGTATGTCGAGGCGGCTGTATCCGGTGTGTCTGATGCCATGACACTGACGATGCAGTCCGGGCTGAATGTCGATATGGACGGTATCTCCGGAGCCATGATGAATGGCGGCAGCAGCGGCGTGGTCAACAATTACTACAACAATGACAACAGCCGCACAGTGAATCAGACCAATAATAGTCCGAAATCGCTGTCGCGGCTGGAGATTTATCGTATGACGAGGAATGCGCTGGATTTATAGCATCTTTTTAACTTTCATTATTACTGCAGAATATAACGCAAAATTTTTTCTTCCATCTTCGCTTGGTTGCTTTAACGTATCATAATCAATAGTTTGTTTGGCTAAATCGTGTATCACATCATTTCTTCTATCTCGCCAGTTTTGAATATTGTCAAGCAAATTAGTTGATATGAATTCAGTCGCCAGAAAATCAATGAGCGTGTCAGTTGTGCCTTTCTTAGGAGTCACAGTAATTTTTTTATCATTTATTGCATTTTTCAGTTTATCGATACAATGATACAACTTATCCTTTCCAGTATAATGGATATTAAGTCTGTCCAACAAGGTATAGCTTCGTTCTTCCATCAATGCATATGTAATAGCCATTGCTTCAACGTAGTATTCATTTTTGATAGCATCATCAATTCTTCCAACTAAGAATTCAAAACGCTGTCCTTTTTCATCTTTTCGTGCCATAATGAGAACCTCCTTTACGATAATTGGCATGATTTATTATATCATACTTTCCATGGAAAAAACAAGGGGGTGCAACCATGTTTTTCAAACTTATTCTTGAAAATGCCAACGGCGATCGTATTGACATGACCGCTACGGCGAATCAGTATATGACATCGAAGGTGGAAGGACTGAAACCTCCCACCGGCACGATCAGCACCTCCAACTATGCGGGTATGGATGGCAGCTACCTCAACAACGCCTTCATCGAAATGCGAAATGTCGTCATTTCCTTTGAGATGCGCAGCCTGGGCGTGGAAGCCCGCAGGCATCAGCTTTACAAGGTGGTGAAGCCCTCCCGCTACATTCAAGATTTACTATGCGACCGCTGGCATTGATGTGTTTGCAGAGGGTTATGTGGAGAGCTGTGAGGTACAAAACTTCGAGATGCTGACAGCCGGGCAGATTTCTATTCTCTGCCCATATATTTATTGGTATTCCACGACCTCGGTCATGGCGTACTATTCACAGATCACCGGAGCGTTCACATTCCCGTTTCCAACGGAAAGTAATCCGGAGACGTTTATCCTCGGCAAATACAACACACAAAACATGATGAGCATTGTCAATGACGGCGATGAGATTGGCTTCACGCTTGTTATTGAAGCGTTGGAGGATGCTCGTTCTCCCACGCTGTACTATCGTGTATTCTTCTTTTTGATAGATCTCATCTATAACATTGCTCAATACTCTGACAGGTGAGCTTTCTTCGATGTAGATCTCATAATTCATGTTAAGACGCACTTGACAATTTCTCATTTTTGCGGTACAATCCTTTCGGTGGTTTAATGGTTTTTGCAATTATATTATACGACAAAAAGAAGAGCTTGGCAGGTGCCAGGCTCTTTTTCTTTGTTGGGGCTGCAACATCCCCTTTTTATTAGTAGATTTTAAAAGAATTTATTACGTTTTGAATAGTTACTGCCAGCTCAGATGTTACCTCTTCTTCAGTATCAAACGATAGAGTATACTCCGAACCATTATTTATAATTATAAACTGCTGCAGATTTATTTTTTTGCCATTTAGGAAATATTCTCCTGTAATTGAAATTTTTTGTCCATCATTGTTAAAATTAGTAAGCATAAAATCAGGCTTAGACTGTGAGATATAGTTTATATAATCGATTTGAGAAATGTTTTCCAACGAAGAAGCTGCTTCATTGACTGTAACAGAAAAAGACGCCGACCCATTCGTATTTGTCATATAGACCGTATCCCCGGACTCTCCATAATCCCAGCCTTCCGGGAACCCAAATTCGTAATTCCCGCCGGAAACAAATATTGGAATGATTCCCGATGGAATAGGATCAGGTTTAGTCCAATCGAAAGAATTTACTATATACTTCAAGGTTTTGTTCATCGTTTCATCATTATAGTATCTTATATCAACGCAAAAGTTAAGTTTGATTATGGCTGAATAATCCCAGAATGAATATTCAATAAATCCATAATCCGAAGAACAATAAGATACATAATAGCTTGAATTATCAGGCTTCGAATACTCTCTTAATTCCATACCGTTTGATACAGCTTGCTGTGTCAGAAGATTTTCATCTACAGTGTTGATTTGCGGGTCATATTCCATTACGATGACCTGAAGCTGAGAACCGGTCTGTCTGTTAACAAACGACACGTTATTTCCCGTTCCGTTGACCTTGCTCCACGAATCAGGGATAGATAATCGGAAATTATAATTATCGTCTGAATACATCGTTGTATCTTCCTTCAATTCTATCACTTCTTCTGTTATTGAAGAATTTGTCGATGAAGAAGAATTATCTGTTCCATCATCAACATAGCCCTTTAAGTTATTTGATGAGCATTTTACAAATATCATCGATACTGTAAATACAATTACAACAAAAGGGATTATCCACCTGTAGCGGCTTAACTCAAATTGATCCTTATCATTAAATTCCATATAGAAAAAAACCTCCTCATAAATTTATTATACAAGAAAATTTATTTTTTTTGGAATTTTTACTCAAGATAAAAATCTACTATAATAAAAATAGTTATCAAAGCTTGAAAGGAGATAAAAATTATGGCTAGATCTATATCAAATAATATGGGATTAAATGGTGACGTTTTTACCGACCCTAATTTTCAGAAGGTTATCGAACCAGAAATGCAAAAAGTCATTTCTTTGATTGAAGAGAAGGGGCTTGGAGATGCACTTAGCAGATTTTTTATTGAAAACAAGGAATCTTCAGTAAAGTACGACGAAGATAATAATTGTTTTATAAAAGTCGGCAACGGCGTAGATACAGATGGTGGTTCCGCAGTTTACGCATCAAAAGCTGAATTAACAGCTGTATTTATAGATCAGATAAATGCTGTAAGCAGCGAAATAAGAAACTCGGATGAAATCTTCCGGGACGATACCGAAACAGCAGAGCTATTTAGCAGTAATCTTGCTGATCACCTGCCGGTATTTGAAGGAAAAGAAATCGATGCTTTTAAGAATTCACTGGTAGAACTTACAGATAAGGCAGATAGGATCAATGATGCGATAGATAAATCGAATAATTATGCTCATCTGGACAGGCATAACGTGTTTAAACAGTACAATGACCTGAAATTAATGATCATTGCTAAGGAAAATGACCTTCCGCTTAACGGCAAATACGTTACCAAAGGCGAAATATTTATGTCCGCCTACAGACTTATCAACGGACTGACCGTTGAAGCCGTTATCCTTAGTGCATTAGAGCAGTATCTGGATCATATCGAAGGTATTGACAATGCAGATGATTTAGAGCGTTACCATAGAACAGGCTTTTTGGATAAGACTGACAATAACGATGTGACTTTTTCTCTCGATAACGGAACAGTATTGTCAGCTAATGATACTGTTGATCAGCGTGACAAGAAAATAGGAAGCGTGAATGCCGTAGATCTTAACGGAGTAAAGCTTGGCGGCGTTGAACTAACTGAGAGAAACGGAAAGATAAATATTGTTACAGATGACAGAAATCACGCTGTTGTTGATGGTAAAGTTACAGTTGCTGTTTATGGATTTGTAGCAAAAGATGATAGAGATACACTTTCTTCCGATTTTGCATCAAAAATGACATATACCGATAAAAACGGCAACGAGAAACTGAGAGGCATAGATTCTCCCATTATTGTCGGATACAAGATAATCGATGTTGAAACCAAAAAGACCGAAACAGTTGATGTTCGCGGTAATCACATCAGCGGCGAAAATTACAAAGTTGATTTTTATAAACTCAAACTCGATAATGAGCAGAAATATATGATTTCTACCAGAAACGAAAGTGATGTTGATAGACTTACAAACGCTTTAGCCAACAAGGTCGAACCGGAAAGCAAGGATATTGAAAAAGAATACGACAACATAGAAAAAAGGATTGAAAACATAGATTCTATCCTTCAGGATGAAAAATCGTCAATTACAGATGATGAGAAGCAGAAGCTTGAATCGATAAAGGACGAGCTTGAAAATGATAAGGCTGTTTTGTCCGAAGATAAGGGAAATACTGATAAAGAAAGGATAGAACAGTCTGAAAAGAAAAGCGAAGTTATCCGTAAAGATCACTCTGAAACGGAAATAGAAAGCAAGCACAAGCTGGAAACCGCGTGGAATAATATAGAGGCAGCAGTCGAAAAAGAAAGCAATGGTCAGGCAACAAAAGACGACGTTGACAATGCCAAAAAAGAGTATATAGAAAAATCTGACCTTTCCACAAGCGACAAAGAATCTTTGCTCAAAAATTTCAGGCACGATCCCAAAGATACGGATGATAAGATAAAAAACGTTGATTTTGAAGATAAAAAAGCAGTATCGGGTATTGTCGAAAAAATATACAGCAAGGAACTTGACGGCACTTCCAAGGATGATTTTGAATCAGAAATTTTCAAAAAGGCATCCGACGCTGATTATGAGTTTAAGTCGGATAGAGTTGAACAGGTAAGTAAGAATGACGTGGAGATTGAAAAGAGTAATGATGTTGAGAAGACAAAATCTTATGATTTGGGCTCGCTCAAGCTTGATGAAAGCTCAAAAGTCGTAAGAGAAGACAATAAATACTATATAAAAGATTCTGACAGCAAAATTTCAGTATCTGATATAGGAGCAGTTACAAAAAACAGGGTAGAGATCATTTCCGAACGAGGTTTTAATAATATCGTTTCCTTTAAAGGCGGGAATGTAGTAAATGACGGAAAACTCGTAGTTGCGGTAAAGGGCTTTATAGGCTCGACTGATAAATTTTCCGATGATTTCAAGGATAAAATGACCTATAGCGATTCTAAAGTATCCGGTATAGACAGGCCGATCACATTAGGTTATGCGGTTTTTGACCTTGAATCAAATAAAACGGAGTATCGTGATCTTAGGTTTGAACACTTTGCCGGAGATAAAATCGACGTAAGTAAGGATAATGTTTATTTCTCAAAAGAACAAACACAGTTTCTGGATTACAAGGCGGAAGATAATATCGGGATCAAGAATGATGATGTAAAGGAACTGTCTTCGTTTTTTGAGAAAAACATATCTTTGTCCGATAAAGATATTGATGATAAGGTAGATAAGCTTAATGATAAGATAGCTGAGCTTGACTCGATCAAGGACATGCCTTTCATAACCGATGATGAAAAAGTCGAGATAGATGCCAAGATCAAGGAGTTGGGCAGCACAGCCGCTGAGTTAAGGTCTGATGATATTGATTTTAAGGACAAAATTGATATATATAACAGAGAAATATCTCCGACCACTGCTGAACTGACACACAAAGAAGATATTCTTAGAACTAACATGAATGACAAGGATCATGATTTTGTTGATTCGCGAATCGAGTACATCAAATCATCAGACTTGTCTGACGGCGACAAACAAAAAATGTATAACGCTATAAGCAAGGACCTTTCAACCTTTGACCAAGCGCTTAAAGATAAGACTTTTGACGATGGAGATAAGGTCAAATCGGTAATAAAGGAAATGTACCATACTGATATAACCCGCAATGATCCTGATGACTTTAAATCTGATATCTGCAAGGACACATACCTCAAGATCGAAACCGAGGATAACGTAAAGATCGATTACGACAAAACCGATAACGAAGCAAAGATCACTTTTACCATCGAAGGCAGGGTAGTCAGGACTGAACATGTTGATGAAAAGAGAGAAATAGTTTCACGGGAAGAATACCGCTACAATGTTGACGGTTCTTTTTCCGTAGAAGTCTATGATAGAGATGATAAACTGGTCGAGATCGATAATTACAGCAGCGATAATATTGTAATTGAATCAACTTATTATGACGATGGCGAAGTTATAGAAAAAGACTCCTACAAATATGACGATGGTGTACTGAGTTCAGTAGAATCTTTTGATAAGGAAGATAATCCTACCAAAACACGATTCTATGATGAAGATGGTCAAATCGAAAAAAGCATGATCTATAACTATGATGACGGAGACAGAGTATCTGTAAGCACTTACGATAAGGATGATAAACTTATTGAAACCACATATGAGGATAAAGATAGAGAAGCAGATAAAGTTGAGGTGTATGATGCCAAAGACGAAAATACGTCCGATCCTACTTTGATCCGCGAAACAAATGATAACGTTGCAGCCGAAATTGACAAGTCTGAAACACCTGACGATACAACGGATGTCCTCAGAGATAACATTCAAGTCGATTATAAAGCTCTATGGGAAGATATGGATGGAGAGGAAAATGATAAGATAGAATCACTTTTTACTCTCCTGGGGGACACAGATAACTTTGAAGTAATAAGTGATATGAATTTTGGAGATCTGACCAGTGATAGATCTCCGGAAGAAAATGCCGATACTTTCTCTAAGCTTATGACTGAGCTGGAAGTAAAAGGTGATAATGCAGAGGGACTGATCGATTCTGTAAAAAGAGATTTTCTTTCTCTGGAAGTCGAAAACAAAACAGAACGTGATGATGCCAAGGAACATTTTTCAATGGTTGAAGCTGTTAAAGAATACGGCGTAGTCTACGAAGTAGCTTACAATGATGTTGACGATAAAAGGGAAGCTATAAAAGAAGGTATCGAAGGGGCAAAGGAGATGATACAAGACGGCGCCCTGATAGATAACAATAGCAGAAACGATGAATCAATAATAAACGCTATAACCAAGGCAATAGATGGTATGGCAGACGATATAACAGAGACTGTATCATCAGCTGTCGGTTCCGTGCCGGATTCATCGGATGTGTCAAAAATAATAGTCAGTGCTATCCGGGATTCTGGTGTTGATCTCAACAAAAGTCCTAAACAGATATCGAGCTACTTGACATCTAAAGCTTCGCTGGTCGATAAAATTGAACAAGATTCAATAAAACTTGAAGCAGTATCAACCGACTGCCATAAAGACCAGGAACTAATGGTCAAAGAATTTATAAATGATGAAAGCTACAAAACGTCTGACCTTCTTGATAACTTTATTTCGGGAATTAATTCAGCCGAAAACACTAAAGTTGTAGACGGGGCATTTGAAGCATATGAACCGTCAGAACTTGACTACAAAAACTTTGAAGCCAGATTTGAGATCGTAATGGACAGAATAGCCGAATATGCTAAGGATAATCCTGAAGAAAGCGATAAGATCGCTAATGCAATATCAAGAATCGCTCAGGATACCGGATGCATTTCCAAGGTTCAAGTCATAGCGGATGAAAAGCTTTCCGAACTGGGAGTGGATACTAAAACTCTCAACGATGTATTCATGTCCAGAGTAGACGATATGATCGATAGCATATACGGTGTTACTAGAGATGAGGATGGTAATATAAACGACATCGATATCGATGATGATAAGGTCGAAGCTGCACAGGCTGAAATAGGAGAGATAATTAATGCTGTCGTAGATATAATGATAAGCGACAAAGACGATGACGTAAAAGAAAAGATCCAAGACCTTATAATCGATGCCAGAACAAGTGTTGAGGATAAGGGAACGTATCTCGACAGACTCACCCAAGTCTTGTCTGCGGTCAATGGTGCAGTTGAGAAAAACGATAATGATGCTATCTGTCAGGAGCTGGATAAATTTGAATTTGAGGAAAGAGACAATGACGTTTTAGGCGTTGACAGAGTGATGGAAGTGCTTGATGAGTACGACTATCAGGAAAGCAGGATAAGCAATGATCAGGAATCTGATTAATTATCGTGCATTAAAGTTTTAGAACAAGGAATGTTTTAGCTGCTGCTTATGGCGGCAGCTAATATTTCTGTACAGAATTAGCATTTCTGAAAGGAGTGTAGCGTTTATGGATAATTTTGCAAACAGCGATTTTTCCTCCAACGATAACTCTGTTCTCATAGATCTGAGCACAGATATAACCAATAATGATGGGAGTAAAGAAGAATCCCGGTCTACTGTTTCGGGTTCGTATGAACACGTTATGGCCGACAAAATAAGAGCCGGGGCGGAGAAGGTCGATAACCTTGTTCTTAAAGAAGTCCTAAAGGACTTTGCTTTCGTGCTTGACATAAGCAAAACAGAACTGATCGATTTTACAAAGATCGTTGACAAGGAGCTAAGTTACAGAGTTGATGGCTACGATGAAGCAAAAGCCGGAATTATCGAAAAAATACCTGACAGTATAAAGGAACCGATAGAAAAAACTTTGACTGCCATTGATAAGTTCAATACTTTTTCAAAAATGAGTTTGCCTGAAATGCTCAATACTATTTCAGATTTGATCGAGGATGCAAAAGAAAAAGCGATTGAGAATGAGAAAAATGATTTAGAAAAAGAAGATAATAAGGTCGAAGTTAATGAGATCGAGCCTTTTGAAACGACTGACGTTGAACACCAAGAGATAGAAGATCCTCAGGACAATCTAAAGGAAATCGAGAATAATGACAATAACGCGATAGATAATGACCATCGTGAAGATATAATGGAAAACAGGGCTGAAAACAACATTGAACTCCGGTTGTCTGACATGGATGTAAATGATCCGGCTGTTTCCGATGAACAATCAAATGAAATTGAAAGTAATGAATCGGATATCGAAGGAACATTATCCAACGATGATGGAATTGAGTTTCAGAATGAAAATGACAATTCGTCTGATACAAAAGCTACAGACGAAGAAATAAAGCCACATGATAATATCAGCGATTATTCTTCGGATGATTCGGCAATAGCTGAATCCAAAACTGTACACTCGGATGAAGAACCTGAAAAAGATAACAGCACACACGATAATACCAATGATTCGGAATCTTTTGATAAATACGAAAAGCCTGAACGTCTGGAAGAACCTGACGATGAACTTGACAGAAAAAATACAGAGGAAAATTCGGATATAACAGATGAAGCATTGGAATTTGATAAAATAGATGATGTTCCTATCGTATCGATTGATGATCAAACAGTGACACCGGAAGACGCTGATTCCAGTGAAAAACAGGTAGAAAACGGCAGTCAGGAAGAATTAGATGCCGTTGACGATATTGCTGATCCCGGAAAATCTGCTTTATTAAGCGCAAATGATGTTGATGGCGATGGAACAGTAAATGAGCAGGATAATACTGATCCAACTGTCCAAGATGAGGATCTATCTGCAGATATTGCAGCAGATACTCAAACAGATGTTTCATTTCCTGAATTCTCGGAAGATGGAACTGTCGAGAATGATGCGGAAACGAGTAATGATGATATACCTGAAAAAACGCCTGAAATCGGCGGAGATGTTGAGCTGATGGATCAGAACGATGGAACCCTGACAGATAATAAGAGTCTGTCACCATCAGATACAGACGGCTCTGAAAATACAGATATAGAAAGTGAAGATGCTGTTAAGGATGTAGATAACATCGGTGACAGTCTTGATGACCTTTCATCTGACTGGAATGATGATTCTGTTCAGGATCAGGAACTTTACAATAACGATTCAGACAAAGATGAAATCCCTGATAATAGCGTATCTACGGATGTTTCAGCAAATAGTGAAATTGAAAATTTAAAAAATATCGAAATCGATAATGTAAGCGATTCAATAGAAAACGAGATGCCTGAAGATGCTATAGAATCCGCGATAGACTTTGAAATACCGCAGGGTTTTGAAGATAACGGCATTGCTTTTGGGGATCCGTATGATAGCATACAAAATATCTCCGACACTATAGATTTCGCAAGTGAATTTTCTGATGATGCAATTCTCCCTGAAAGTGATCCTGTTGATTACGGAATGGAGCAGGATGAATACGATATTGAGATACCATATGATGGAACTGACGTATACATGAGTGATCTGGCATCAGTTGATATAGAAGAAATAGGAGAACTTCTTATTTGATATTATTGGACGTAAAAATCTTGTATAATATTTTCAAAAGCAAGATAATTCGTTTATTTTGGAAGGGGAGTTTTTGTATGAGTTTTTCTTTTCTTTTGTTATTTTCGTTACTCGGCTATTTGTTTGCCATATTCGGTATAGTATTGGGTTTCAATCTGTTAGCTTCAATGTTTAGTACCGAACAAAGTGTTCCTAAACGTGATAATAGAACCAACGAAACAAAAGATCTGATTTCGGATGACCTTTTTTCAGATCTCGATGATTTGGCAGATAATGATTTTTTCGAAGATGATTTAGCTTTTCTCCAAACTGAAACAAATGCAGCTAACGAACCTATTTCATATATAGACATAAAAAAATGCTTATCAGACGAAAAAAGCATTGAAATATATAGAAAAAATGAAGACAAAGCTTATGCTGTTCTTCAGAAGAAAATAAAAATTTGAAAATTACAAATTTTCTGCTATAATATATTTAGAGAAAAAATCGAAAGGCAGGGAACCTATGTTTGATAATAATAAAAATTCAAAACTAAAAATCAAAATAATAGCAGTATGTTTATCTCTTATTGCAGCTGGGTCTTTTGGCTACGTAGGATATAAACAGTACTTTGAACCAAAAACTAAGGATTCTCAGTACGATGACCTGAGAGAAAAACGTCAAAACAAAGAACTTAGTTTCCAGAATGACTTTGTAGATGAAGAAAATAATGAAGATGCATACCATGATAAGGACGATGACAGCTATGAGGAAGTTCCTGAATCAAAAAAGGAATCTTCACAGAACAAAGATTCAAGTTCATCAGCTTCAGCAGATAGTAGAACAAGTTCAGCTGAACAAAGCTATTATACATATGAGTATACTGACAGGACTTTCGGCTGGATATCAATACCCGGGACTTCGATAGATTACCCGGTTCTCTATCTTGAAGGAGATAATGAATATTATCTCACGCATAATTATATGGAACAATACGATTCATACGGCTCGATCTATCTTGATGGAAATCAGTATATAGGTGCCAAAAACATGACCATATACGGTCACAATATAAATGCCTATTATGAATCAATGTTCAAACCACTTGTTAATTATGAGGATCAAGCATTTTTTGATGAACATCCCGTTGTGGAATTCGATTACGGCGGAGATTCATCCGAATGGGAAGTGATAGGCTGCATGATCGTTGACCTTAATAACGATCACAAGTCGTTTAACAAATGTGATTTCCTTGATGATAATGATTTCCTCGACTATGGAAATACATTACTAGATAACTGTGTAATAAAAAAAGACGGATTTGAGCTTCAGGCAGATGATAATCTCCTTACGTTAGTTACTTGTTCGTATCATACGAGCAATTGCCGTACAGTAGTAATTTGCAGACAGATTTAAAGTAGGAGTATAAAATGAATAAAATTGTGATACTATTCGTTTTTCTGTTCTGTGTTTTTTGCGCTTTATGGGTCTTTAAAAGTAAAACGCCAATAAACAGGCATCTAAACGAATCAAACAACGCAAGCAACTGGTGGGACACTCAAAATGATATCGCTCCTTTGTCGTATGAAGTTAGCGAAGAGTGGTATCTGGATCCCCGAATACCATCGGATTATGTTCCCGTGTTGGGAGAAGACGGACTGTATATGCAGGTCGATGAAAATGGCACGATCCTTTCTTATTGGAAATGCACTGAAGATGGTACGGCTTTGAACTGGGAAAAAGTCAATCCCGACATTCCCGATAATTATGAAGCTGTAGAAGATCTTGAGGATGTATATAAGGTGACTGATGCAAACGGCATGGTCAAGTACCTTAAATACATAAGAAACAGAGATAATTCGTTCACCTTCGTAGAAGTGGATAAATACGGAAACATCATTGACGAGTACATAACATCATGTGAATCTCAGGCTGGCGATAATTCGATCCCGACAAACTATATGCAGATCGATGGAAATATTTACGGCGTAAAAAACAAGGACGGAGTCGTTGTCGAATACGTCAAGAAAAATGAAGATAAAAACGGAAATCTGATCTGGAATCCTATTAGCGAAGAAAAGGTATTTGCTGATATAACAGGTAATGAGAGAAATAACGGAGAAGTTAAGAATCCGGATATGACTTTGCCTGACAGTACAGATCAAAAACCGGACGAGTATGTTGTCGGTAAGCCCGGTGGAAATAAAGTAACAACTGCCCCTGTGGTTGTTGATCCGGATATTTCTGTTAACACAGGCTCCAAAAGCAAAAAAACGCATACTCAAAAAGAGTCTTATCAGACAACAGAGTATGAGGGGGATTACAAACTTACTTATGAATACACAATCATCAAAACCTATGATGATGAAGGTAATATGTTATCTTCTGATAAACAAGGACCGTTCCTGCGAAATAAGGAATACGTTGGAAATCAGAAGGTAACTGCTAATCCCTCACTAATAGAATCAAATCTGGATAACGAGATAATGAGAGTTGCTGGCGCTTTGGAACAAAGCGATGCAAGCGGAGTGATAAACTCACTTAATGCAGAGAGAATCAATAACAATCTTTCCATTCTTGCTACCGATGGTGATGCTCAGAAAATTGCTACGTTATTTGCAGCAGATATGGCTACATACGATAACACGACCAATATCTCACCTTTATACGGCTCTATAGATCAGTTAATGACACGTTATGGAATTACTAACCAGGGCTATGGTCTTAATGTCTGGAGAACAACTTCCGATGATTCTCAGCAGATACATCAAAGGTTTCAATCCATAGACAATTGCCGTAACGCGAGGATGAACGAGAATTTTAATCAGGTCGGTGTTGCTATTTTCAAAAATAACGGATATTACTATGTTGCAGAATTACTGATGCTGCAATTCTAGTATACAACATATAATACACTGAAAACAGGTTTAAGTCCAAAATATAGGACTTAAACCTGTTTTTTATATGTAGTTTTTATCGATTTAAATTTTCATGTATAATTATAATAGTCAATTACATTGATATCTTGGAGTTTGTTTTTCAATTTAAAAAGGAGGAAAAATCATGATTTGGTCAAAAAGAGACGAATTAGATTCCATAAAACAAGTTGTGTCTCGAAATTCAGGTATGACTGAGGAAGAGCTCATGAAAACTGAATGGGATACACAGATAATGCATTTGTATGATGTTGCAGATTATCTCAGAAATGCCTCAGATACCAAGAAGAAAATAGCGGTATTTGCTGACTATGACTGCGATGGTATATGTTCTGCAGTGATCATGCATGTGATCTTAAAAAGCCTTCAAATAGATTTTAAGATCTATTTCCCGAAAAGAGGAATTGGATACGGCTTACAAAAAAGATACATAGATATGATCGATGAAAAATATGATGCAGTGATAACTATTGATAACGGAATCTCCGCTTTTGAGGGCATCGATGCTGCGAAAGCAAGAGGAATGGATGTTATAGTTATAGACCACCATCTGCAATCACCGGAAGGTCTGCCAAACGCTGATATAATAGTTGATCCACACGTATTCAAAGAAAAAGAAAATTTTGAAGATTGGTGCGGAGCCGGACTTGGCTACGAACTATCTAAACTCATCTGTGATGAAAAAAGACAGAAAGTATGCCTGCAGTTCGCAGCATTCGCTACAGTAGCAGACGTTGTTCCTTTACGTTTCAATAATCGCACAATTGTAAAAAATGGATTGGAACTGATAAACAATAGTTCCGTTAATTCCATACATCTTCTTATAAACGAAATTACCGGGTTAGGAAAGCCGAATGTCGATGAAACGACTATAGGCTTTAAGATCGGACCTATTATCAACGCCATGGGGCGTGTTGAGGATGATGCTGAATACGTATACCGGTACTTTACTAGCGGAAATCCTGAAATGCTTCAGCATATGGTTGATAATAATGAAGTAAGAAAGGAACTTGTTATTCAAGCAGTCGAAAGAGCTCAGAATATAGTAGTAGAAGAGTGCTTATTTTCAGATGTTCCAAAAATTATATATGATCCAAAAACGATCGAAGGAATTGTCGGTGTTGTTGCCGGCAGATTAACGGAAACTTACAAAAGTCCTGTAATTTGCCTGACGGACAGTGAAACGCCGGGAGTAATTAAAGGATCCGCACGATCTACTGAGGATATTAATATAAAAGAAGCACTGGATAAAGTATCTGACCATTTACTTCATTACGGTGGACACGCGGGAGCTGCCGGCTTATCACTTAAAATCGATGAGCTTGATAACATCCGCGATTGTTTTTTCAGTATATTCGAAGATTTCGAAGTTCAAGAAAATGATGAAATATTCTATGATCTTGAAATCAATGCAGAGGAAATTCCTGATACATTGTCACTACTAAAAGCGTATGCGCCTTTTGGAGAAGGGAACAGACCGCCTGTATTCAAGATCAATAACTTTAAATGTTTACCCAGGAATGGAAAACTATTCCAAATAATAGGCGATGACGGCAAAGCACTGAAGCTATTCGGTAACGGTTGCATAGCGATCGGATTTGATGCCGTAGAAAAGTTCAATTCATTGAACATGCCCAAAACACTAGATATAATTGGCGTGATAAGCGAAAATAACTATGGAAAACCAGAAGCACAAATCGAAATAAGTGATTTTAAGAAGGTCACAGAAATCAAAAATCAGTCTGAATTGACAAAATTATGTTTAAATGATATTCTTTCAGGCTTATAATAAGGAGGCCCTAAAATGGCAGTTACAAAATACCCAAAGGAAATTTTCACCAACATCAAAACGAAAAATGGCGGAGCTCAGACGTTCAGCGTAGCATCTAATCTTCAGTTCGACGAGGATAAGCCGCTGGCAATGATGTCTTCGTTATCAAGATATGTACTAACTGCTGTGGAAAAGAATTCCAGCGGTAAAACATCTATTCTGATCGGCAATATTCCGGCAAAGCTTGTCCCTGCGATTGCTGAGAGAGCTAAATCAGTACTGACAAATACTATAAATGTTAATGCTGACAGCTCGGAAGTAGCAACAGAAAAGCCTTGGCCTGTGCTTGAAAGAAATAAGAAAATATGCGAAGCGCTTGAACTGTCTCCTACAATGGGAAATAACAAAGGAAAGCCTTTTTGGTCAATACCTGCGGAGGAAATAAAGAAATACAGAGAATTCTTAGGAAAGAACGCTGAAAAATACCCGAAAAACAAAGAAATAATAAATAAGCTTGATCTGTTTTTAACAGCATCGAAAGAAATTCAGGACAAATGCGTTTCTTTTATGAAAGAAACACGAAGCACTAAGGATAGAAGCACTACGGCACCTTCGGGAGAGTTGATTATTTATGAGTCAGGAACAAAACCCAGAGTCTCACAGAAAAGGGAAGATGGTAAGGTTCAGGTCTATAATATAAAGATCGCGTATGTTATAGGACAGAATTATCCTTTCAACGTAACTATCACAAACTACTATGCTTTTGTAAAGAAAACTGATACAGGAGCACTGAATGTTCAGGGAAACTCGGTTTGCGATAAAGTTTCTTCAATAGTTCGAATGAGTGAGCTCGATGGACTTGCTTTCATAAAATCTATGGAAGATGATGCTATGGCATATAAAATCAGTTTTTACGCCCGTCAGCTAAAAAAAGCAGATGAGCTTGTAAAGAGTAATATTGAGCAGAGCAAAAAGAATGCTGAAAATGACAGTGATGCCTATTTTTCCGACTTTTAAGTTGAATAAGCACCTTATCAAAGCCATTGTTTTATACAGTGGCTTTTTTTTATCGGATTCAAAATTCGATTATAATATATATAGATCTGTTATTGATAATTGGAGTTATATCAAATCGGATCAAGTATTTTTTTAGGAGGTCATTTTATGAACTTTAAGAATATTTGTATCGAAAATTTTGGCGGAATTACTCATTTAGAAACAATACCAAAGCGAGTCAACGTAATAATCGGACCTAACGGACACGGCAAGACAACATTCCTTAAAGCCGTTAAATACGGTCTTGTTGGCAGCCAGACAAGAAGTGAACTTATCAAAGATGGAGCTTGCGCAGCTGAAGTATCTCTCGATATTGACGCTTACTCAATAAGAAGTATAAACAACAGTAAAGGTGCTTCAGTATATCTTAACGGAAAGAAAACGACTAGAAAAAGCATTGTTGAGCTCCTTCAGGCTGAGTACGGCGGAACTAAAGAAGCAATGCAATTTTTGACTTCATCAGAAGTCTTTGAGAAGGCAAGTTCATCGGAATTTACTGAATTTCTTCTTAACAGCGGATTTATTCCTCTAAATATAGATATAGAAACGCTGTTGAGGCTTGTAAAGGAAACAGAAGTTATTGATGAAAGCATTGAAGAAGAATTGAAAGGAAAATTTCCTGCAATGCCAGATAAATTCTGTCTCGATTATATACAGGAAATCAATGATTATTATTCAGGGAAAATTAAAGCCATAAAGAAAGAAATTGAAAGGCTGTCTTCTATCATATCATCAGTTGAAGGAATCGATACATCAAGTATTCGAGATTCTAAAACGATAAAATCCGAATACGAATTATTGATAGCTGATGAAGCTACGATAAAAGCTTATGAAGAAATAACTGTAAAAAGAAGTACAGCTCTTGAAAAGCTCAAAATACTGCAGGAAACATACAATAAATATACTGTTACAAAGCCTAATCCTGCAGAAAAAATATCAGCTGAAAAAATCATTAATCAAATGGATAGCGAAATAAAAAAATCAATAAGGTTCATTTCAACACTACACGCAAATAATTCCATGCTGGAAAAGCAGCTATCAAGACTATCAAGTAACTTCTGTCCATTATCAGAAAAAATCTCCTGCTCCCAGGATAAATCTGAAGTAATTGAAGAAATCGAAGTAACCATCTCCGGAAATAAAGATCAGATAGAGTTGCTTGAACAGGATAAGGAAATATACGAGGATCAGTTAAAAAAAGCTCAAACTGTACTTGAATCTTACAGAAATCAGGAGAAAGATTATACGGAAAAACTCAACTTACTAAAACAGATAGATGCGATTAAAGCTTCTATACCATCAGCTGTTGAAAAACCAAAACTTGATGCAACAGAAATCGCAAGAAAGAAAAGAATATTAGCGGATGAACTTGCAATAGCCGGCAGAATCGAGGCAGCGAATAACGAAAGAGTAAATCTAATTTCGAATGAAAACGACCTTGATAAATATAGCATTCTTGAAAGATTAACAAGTAAGAAGGGAAACGTTAAGGGGAAAATACTCAAGATTCTCCTTGGCAGGCTTGTAAAATCGATCAATGATATGGCATCAGATGTTTGTCCTCAGCTTACGCTTGACCTTGGAATCAATCCCAACGGAAATGTCATCATTCAATGTAAAACGCCCAGCGGTACCCAGGACTATGGTGACTTATCTACGGGTGAAAAGCTGTTGGTTCAGTTCCTTGTTATGACGCAGATCAATCAGCTTTCAGGCTTTAAGCTTCTAGTATTGGACAATCTGGATAAGCTTGATGAAAACAACTTTGAAAAAATGCTTGATTTTCTCTCGCAGCCTGCGGTTGGAGAGTATTACGACCATGTATTTGTAGCATCGGTCAACCACACCGAATTTGAAGATGTACTCGAAAAATTCAGTGATATAAACGTAATAAACGTTTAAAGAAGAAACGAGCTGATTACAATTCAGCTCGTTTTAGTTTGCTATAACCGAATGATAGGCATTGTCATATACAAAAACACAGCCCCATCCGTTAATAGAATGAGACTGTATTATTAGTAATTATTTTGTTTTCAGTTAATCAAAACGTATCTACAAGATCAAAGAATCGGATATCTGTAGCTGCCTGTACACATTTCAGATTCACAAATGCTTTATAGGCTGCTTCATATTCATTTTTATTTCCGCGCTCCTCTTCACATTTTTTCGTAAAATATTGTTTAACAGTAAAGGTACCATTTCCAAACTGGAATTTTTTATAGCTGAGGTTATCTGCTGTTACTTCTTGTTCCCAAAAATATTCGCTTCCTACCTGGTCTGGGTCAAGAGTAGTATCATTAAGGTTAGACAGCAGAGTTCTGATGTTGTCTTCCAAACCTGCCTGGATCGATTTTTTAGCAGAAGTCCTAATCTCATCCAGCACTTTTCCATACGTCTTGCTACCTAACTTGACAAAATCTACTGCCGTCTGCAGCACATCTATGGTAGTGTTTAATGTATTAATATCAACAGTCTTACTATTGTTATTAGTAAGCAAATCATAGACCTTCAAGCTCTTATTAGCGAATTGACATTGTGCTATGTAAGTCTTGCCATCACAATCAGGCAGATAATCAAGCTTAAAGTCATCATAGAATTTGTCATTTTCTTCCAAGAACTTTCTAAGGCCGGTTTTTTGGGTCTCATTCAGATCAACCACACCATAGAATGCCTTTGCAGCTTTTTTTGCTGCATCCAAATCAAGATCTTTATTCAGCAATTTAAAGTAATGTGCTAGCGCATCTTCCTTTTTATCATACCTATGCTCCTCATCCATTGTTACACGTACATACTCAGCATAGTCAACGTCTTGATCTATAATATGATTACAATCCTTGCAACCATAAACAATCTTACCGTTCTTATTCATAAAGATATTGGTACATGTATGAACCGGTTTAATAGGTGGCTGATATATTTTTGTACCACGTGAATTTGCACTGGTCCAGACTTTACAGCAATCTTTAAAAGAATAAACAAACAACTCACCATTATTATTGATAAACACCCCAGCTGGAGATTTATAGCTCTCTGTACTCCAAATCGGTTTTCTATTCTTATTATATATCACGAAGTTACCGTCGTTCTGAAGCTGACAAAAGTCTGCATCACAGCCATTTGTCCCTGAAGACCAACAAGGTGTTCTTTTGTTGCCGTCTCTGCGGTAAATAACAAGATTACCGTCACCATTAAAGTTTTTACCGTCGTTACCCTGATAAACTACGAAATATTTATCATTTGGCGACGAATACCACTTACCTATCCGAAGGCATCCTAATCCGGTAATAGGTGTCGCATCGGCAATTATACCTCTTTTAACAGTCTGCATCAGTGATACAACATCAGCTATATTTATATCCCCATCACCGTTTACATCAGCATTATTGCGGTTGATCGACCCACTATTAGTTACAACATAGTTCTGCAATGTAAGTGTGTCATTATTATTGATCTTGTTATCGTTGTTGACATCACCGATAAAGTTGCTTGCAGAAGCTGTCATGCAAGTAGCCGATGCATACGTAAACAATGAGAGTACAGCCAGAGCTGAAGCCATTTTCTTTTTAAAATTTGCCATAATAAATTCTCCTTTTCTTTTTGCTTTGTATTTCTTTTATTCTTTTGTATTAGCAACCTTCATTTCACCAAATCAAACACCGTAGTTTTGTATGTGTCATAAATCGAACCATACTCTCCAAATCTGGTGATCGAGACTCATGAAAATTGCAAATATACCTGTTCACTGATTTCTCGCACTCTACTAAATCATTTGTCATGTAGTATACGATCAATTAGCGGACATATCTTTTTTACTTTAAGCAATACCACACATCCGTCGTACAATAACGCTTAAAAAACAACCTGATCAAGTTATTTGATGTGCTCATTATAGCACAGGCTTAAATAAAATTCAATACTTCTCAAATGAAATTCCACATTTTGATGTATAATTCATAAGAAAAAATCTATAATTATATGTAACTCATATACATAATTAAATAATCTGCGTAGCGAAAACTTCGAATATAATATAACTAAAATCAAAAGAATACGCCTCAAAAACGCAGGAAATCGCCGCTGAGGATATCAGATCGTGCCACGCAAATGATATATCATTGATAAAAAAATAGAGCAGAGGCTGCTGCAGCCAAACAAAGAAAAAGAAGCCTGAAACGCCAAAAAGGTAGTGCCGGACTTCTCATTTTGTGGTATAATGTAATTGCAAAAAAAATAAAACCAACGAAAGGATAGTATCACAAAAATTCAGAAATTATCAAGTGCGTCTTAACATGAATTATGAGATCTACATCGAAGAAAGCTCACCTGTTATAGTATTGAGCAATGCGATAGATGAGATATCTAATATGATATATTTTTCTTCAATTCGTATACAACAGAAAAATTTTTATTTCATAAAAAACTCCCCATAAAAGGGGAGAAAAAGACGGGAAATTGTCAGCTACACTTAGACCTCGCCTTGAATGCAGCGACTTCCTTAATTACAATGCCTGAGAGCACCCCAAGTGAAAACAGTGCTATAAACACCAAGAAGAGTTTTGGGGATATTCTGACTGTTGACAAGCTGATGTTTTTTATTACGATAATTTTTGCAATACTGAACACACAGTTCAGAATAAAGCACAAGAATGACGCTACAGCGCAGCGCCAAGACTTTTTTAAAACGGCTTTAGCAGCGAATATGACTGTAAGTGTCATTGAAAGATACTGAAAACCTGTCATAATATTCCAAAGAAGTTCAGGCATCAATTTTGCCATTCTTTTCATAAGGAAAATAAAAACGCAAATTGAGATCACTGTTTTTATCATAAAGAAGATAGTGATTCCGTTTACTTTCGGCTTGATTGTTTCATCACCTTTCTTGTTAGCAAGAAAAGCGGCATAGAATATTTTGAACATGTAAATTTCTCCTTTAATATGTATAATAATATGTGACATCCTCCCCCGCCTAAAGAGGCGGGGTTTTCCCCTGACCTCAGCGAGTTCGGTTCTCGTTCGATAGTACTAATGCACTAAGCATAAGCGAGCTACCCCCGTGTGTCCCACGGTTTTTATGATTTAAGGCTACGCTAATGCTATACGCATACCTTCGTTTCTTATATTTATTGCAGCATTTACATCTCTGTCATGGTGAGTTCCGCATTCGGGACAATCCCATGCTCTTATAGCAAGGTTCTTTGTTTCCTTATTGATGTAGCCACAGCACGAACAAGTCTGACTGCTCGCAAAGAATCTATCTATCTTTACAAGCCTTTTGCCCTGTTCTTCCAGTTTGTACTTCAGGTAGGTTACAAACATTCCCCATCCGTTATCTGAAACCGACTTGCCAAATTTAAGTGCCTGAGACATTGCTTGCATGTTAAGATCTTCTATACATACACAATCATAGGCATTGGCTATCTGTCTTGACTGTTTATGTAGAAAGTCCTTTCGTTGATTTGCTACTTTCTCATGCATTTTAGCAACCTTGATACGTTGTTTATCACGGTTTTAGTGCCTTTCTGCATAAGAGAAAGTTTTCTTTGTTCTCTTTTTAGCTTTTTTTCAGCTCTTCTGTAGTATCCGGGGTAAGCCGGTTCATTGCCGTTGCTGTCTTTGTACAGCTCGTGCATTGAAAAGTCAAGCCCTAAGAAGTCATGCAGTTCCTGTTCCTGTACTTGGTTTTCGTACTCATACAGAATACTTGCATAGTATTTTCCGCTTGGAGTATGACTTACTGTCACAGACTTGAGAACATACTCATCAGGAATGTTCCTGTGCTGTTTTACTTTGACTTGTCCGACTTTAGGTAATTTTAAGTATCCATTGGATATGGCTATGTTACCATTGATACAAACGGTAGAATAGCTGTTCTTTTTACATTTTTTTGATTTGAACCTGGGAAATCCTGTTTTAGGCTGTTTATAGAAGTTCTGAAACGCTGTATCCAGGTGTCGAAGCGACTGCTGTAATGATACGCTGTCCACCTCCCGTAAGAATGAGTATTTCTCCATTTTCTTAAGTTCAGCCATTTCTTTGGCACAAGCATTGTAGTTTAAAGTTGTTTTATATTCTTTATACTGATTGATCTTTTTATATAACCAATAGTTATATACCAATCTAACACAGCCGAAGGTTTTGACAAACAAAACCTTTTGCTCGTTATTTGGGTATATTCTGAATTTAAATGCTTTGTTTGCCATAGTGTTCACTCCTTTTATGGCTTTATGTTCTTGATTGTTAATCTTTATAGTGTTGTATTAGTAGTTATATTTGATCTGTCTGACCTCCAGGTTATCAATTTTTAACTACAGAATTATTATACAAGAAAATTAGTAAAAATTTAAACAGTGCTTCATCCCACAGTTGAAATAACGTGTGTTCTCGCCCTGTTTAAAAAAAACTCTCTTGTAAGCAAGAATGTGCTTTATTATCCAAATCCACTGTATTTTAGCCACTCCATTTTATTCGACTGAGTATTTGATGCTATAAGCATAGTGAAAAGTCCAGTGAGTAGGGAACGCAATTCATCTCCTACCTAAGAGGTGGGAGTATTCTTGCTTAAAGAGGATAAATAGACCATCGGCGCGAACGATGGTCTATTGATTCTATAAGTGATTCGTTTGTAAGTGAATGATTGATTTATGTATATATGTATATGATCATAAAACAAAGTCGCACTCGTCATCTTATGCAAAAAAGGAATTTGTCCATCTTTTATTAAATAATAAACTCCATGTTATCAATAATAAAAGTCTGTAATTATTATATACGAAAATTTGGTTCGATAATAACAGCGTTTTTATTCAATGGAATTTTCTGCTATAATCATTATAAGCAATAAATAATGTAAAGGAGAGCACGATATGATAGCTAAGATCAGTAATGATTTTATCATTAACACAGACGAGATACGTTTTATTCTTTCCTGCAAATCAAATTCGGCAAAAGAAATTGCATCAAACGCTAAGAAAAATAATGCTTTGATCAATGCAACAAAAGGGAAGGGGACTAAAAGTATCATAGTTCTAAAAACCAACGAAGTTATCTCTTCGGATTATAATCCCGATACGTTATATAATAAATGTTCGATGACAGTTAACAGCAACATCAATGATAAATAAAAGCTGTCACTTTCGTGACAGCCTTTGCTACCATTCTTTTTTTACAAGATCTTTTGACTTATCATCTTCAACAACAGTTAGATTTCTTTTCAAAAAACCTCTTATCATTTCAGATACCTTCAGTTCTTCAGGATCAGGATTTTCGGGAAGATAAGATTCGATCCATAAAGCCCATCCGATATACATCGCAAAATTTTCATTTAGCTCTTTTGCGAATGAAAGTGGCGGCAAAGAAAGAGGTTTGATCTTAAACCCGGAAACTGTTTTATTGTAATCAGAACGTGTAATGTAATACATGTTATCACCTCACTATTTATTTTACTACTTATATTATATTCGATTTTTTTAAGAATGAAAAATTGTATATGATCTTTTCATGCTTTTTATTTTTACATATAGTTTAACTGTAAATACGTGAAAAAAAGGAGGAAAATGTATGACTTACTGGTTTTTATTCTGTATTTGCATATTATTTTTCATACTGGGTTTTTTGTTTATATCCATATATCTGCTTATATGCAAAATAAGGATAATGATAAAGGGACAACCAAAAAGCTTCAAACAGCCGGCCAAATTTGTCCCTAAGCTGGATCTTGATGTGCAGCAAGTTCAGCCATCCGTCGATAATTCCAGCGCAACTAAAAGAGGAGACTTCAAAATAATGAAATAAGACAGGGAGGAAATTATCATGAAAAATAAAATGATTGCTTCGGTTTTGGCGCTTACAGTGCTTACTACACAGATAACAGCTTTTGCTTCTGATAATACAAACGGAATGATGATAGCTGATGATGGAAATAACGTTGATTTTTCCGAAGTAATGCAAAACGGAGCCGAGCAAACACAGTTAAACCAACCGGCAGCTCAGCCTACAACGGGAATAACTGCTGATTTTGACGGTTTTCATAAGCAAATGGATGCTTTTTTGGAGTCGGCAGGGTTTGATTATTCTGAATTTACATCTCAGAAGTTTTCTTTGCCTGACATGACAAACATATCTACGGAGGCTGACATGAAAGAACAATATGCCGAAATGGTCGCAGGGCTTTCCGCGTATGGATTCGGACAAAAAGCAACATTACCGGATAATTCCGGCTACACTCTCAATGCAATAGGCTCCTTTAAAGATTCTTTCGGTGATGGATTAAAATCAGAATTCACTCCATACACAGAGTTTACTTTTGATAGTCAAGTGGTTTTTGCGGATTTTTCTGCAAACAGGGATTCTCTTTTCAGTGCAGCAAGAAACTCAACAGGATACAATGAAATAAGTCAGATGATGAATATAAGTGATGCATGGGACAGCTTTAACAGCTATAAGAACAGTATCAATCCTAATAATATCACACCTGAGCTACTTAGTTTTGGTTCGCTGGAAACAAAAGTCAATAATTATGCAGTTGGACAAATAAGCTCAATAAAGAATGATTTTAATGGTAAAGACAGCGACAAATCTATCGCCCGGAACGATTTTTTATCGAAAAAGCAAGATATCATGGATCTGGAAACGGAATTAAGAAGAACAGCGGATAAAGACTTTCAGATAGCTTATGATTTTATTCCCCCGAGCTATGACAACGGTTATATGGGTCGTTATGAGACTTATGATATAAGAACTGACGGACTCCGTGACCCTAAAGTACAAAATAAAATGATCTCAGATATGGGATTCGATCCAAACCTAAGCGATATCGACAATATTTCAAAACGCTTAAAGGAAAATAAATTCTCTGATGGCTATGAAAATGTAGAATCTAATTTTCGCGGCGATCTGTTTAAAAATCTGGATACTTTATTATCAGGCGAATCAAAAGCAGAAGACGTTGAAGAAAAAGGATGGAGTGATCCCACAACCGATCTTTTACTTGACGGAATTGAATAAGAAAAAAATCTCCCATGGAACAATGAACCATAGGAGATTTTTTGCATCAGGAGAAATATGGGTACTTATTGTGTCAGTAATTTCTTACCTTTAATATGTGCAGCGATTTTTGTTATATCGCTGACGTTGATCACTCCATCACCATTTACATCGGCAAATTTCTGGGCGTTTTCATCGAGAAGTTTTTTCCCTTTTATATGCGCTGCAATCTTAGTAATGTCGCTTACGTTTATAACGCTATCAGTATTTACATCTCCGAAGAGTAGCGGTTTGAATGTACGATAATATACGTCTTCCTGCATATACGGATGTTGAACCGTTGCGTATTTATTCGAATATTCTTCTGCTGTGCTGCCCTTATAGCCAACAATATAATTAAAGTCCAACGCATAGTTAATTGCGTATACATTTACATACTCTATCTGTTCAATGATGCAATTTTTGGAGTATACAATAACTGTTGCTCCGTTGTTGGAGTTGTTCAAACCCGAAAAAGCGCCATCACCTATAAATTCAACGCTTTCAGGAATCACCGCCTTAGTTATGCCTTTACATCCTTTGAATGCTTTTGAACCTATATATTTTAAACCATTAGGAAAATTTATTGCTTTTATTCCGGAATTTTCAAATGCACTTGGATAGATAGCTTCAAGGCTTTCGGGAAGAAGTATTTTTTCCTTTTTTTGTCCCGCAAAAGCATTTGAACCTATGTATTTCAGTGTAGAGGGGAGCTTGAATTCAGCAGTTACGGGTATCCCGGGAGAATCAGCTATACCGAGGGTACCTTCTCGAATGTCTATATAAGATGGGTTATTGCCATTGATTTTATAAAGCCAGTTTCCAAGATAAAGTGCCTTTTCAGCAGATGAGTCAAATTGCTTTTCAAACGGTGTATTCTTGAATGCTCCGTTTCCCAATCTTTCAAGAGAATCAGGAATAACTACTTGTTCTGATATCGAACATCCATCAAAAGCATTATGAGATAATGTACGGAGACCATCATTCAAAGTAACACCTTGCAATCTCTTGTTTCCACTAAAAGCAAAGGCGCCGATTCCTTTTACGTTTCCGGGAATATCAATATCTAATGCCCTTACAGTATCATTAACATTATCACTAAAAGCATTACTGAATGCATAATCGTCTATATACAGATCATTTTCAGTAGGCAGTTCCAGACTTGTAAGTTTCATCTCAGCTTCATTAAAAGCACCATAATTAATGTATTTGAGAGTATTGGGGAAAACTATATTTTCTATACTTTTAGTTCTGTAAAAAAGATCTATTCCTACTATCAGCTTTTTGAAGGCTTCTGTACCTATTCCTACACATCCATCCGGAATGACAAGTTCAGTAATATCTTCACCTTTCTTTGAAAAATCAACTACCCAGTTATCTACCATTATTAACTCATTAGATTTTTCCTTTATCTGGCTGTTAAACAGTTCAGTCCCGGTAAAAGCGTTTCTGCCTATAAATTCAAGGCTATCGGGGAGATCTACTTCCTTTAGATTTGCACAGCCGTTAAAAGCATTATTGCATAGTGAAGTAATGCCTTCACTGATAACGACTTTTTCAATAAACGTATCACCCTTAAAAGGCGAATTGCTAGTTCCTGCAGTATCGGTGTTTTTAAGCTTACCTTTTCCTGTTATTGTTACTGTTGCCGTATCATAATCAATGACATAACTTGCGTTATCGCCCCACTGCTTCGCTTCTGAAACGTCTGCATAAGTTGTTATGCTCATTGAATTTGCGCTCAGCATTAACGCTGAAACAATTCCTGAGAATATGTTTTTGAATTTCAATCAGAACACCTCACTTTCTTATTATAAGTATAGCACAATCGATATAATAAATCAATATAAGATAACCTTATACTTAATAATTATCGTAGCTTTCCAGATCCTGAAAATCCAGATGTGGAAGTATTTACGCGGTTTTTCTCACTTTTCAAGTTGAGATCTTTTCTTTTTCCTTAACAGTAAATATACTTGTCACTAAAATAGCTTTCCCCGATTTATATCGATTATATTGAAAGAAATTTTCATATATAATTATTGTAGATCATGGATTGACGAGCTGGAGTGTCTATTCGATCGAATATATTATAATTTTAGGAGGACTAAAAATGATCAACTTATCAATGCCTATTTATGCAGCTAATATGAAATTTCCCGATGAATACATATCAGGAAATCCGGGTTCTACAACAATTAAGACCGGAGCGACAGGTGCTCCCGGAGTCGGTAATTCAAAAAAAAATGCCAAGGGTTCATAAATCAAAATTTTCTAACGTTTTCACCATTTTGGTGGGAATAGTAAAGGAAGAAATAAAAGTTGCCTGCGCTGTTTGCGGGAGTGACAAAATATACGCAGAAATCAACGAAAAGCCTGTAGTATTCAATAATGGAGAATTATCTTCAAGAGAAACACTCTCTCCAAAAGATATTGTAGCAGCTGCTACAGTTTATTATATGACAAATGCAGACCCTGATTACGAAGAATTTCAAGAGACAGCAAAAAAAGTAATTAGTGATATCAGATCTTCGGGAAAAGCAAATTATGAAGACGCATTATTGCTATGTGATTCTTTTTATTACACAGCAAAAAACAAACTAAGTCAGGATCCTGCTTCAGGCTCACCGGCATTTATAGATGGAGAACCACTCAGCGATGAAAGCATAAAAGAAATGGGTAGGTTCTTTAAACCTAACATTTCAAACGACTTCCCGGCAAATACATCTATTTTTACAGCAATCGATTTTAAAGAGAAAGCTACTATATCAGAATCCGAAAAAACAACAATAGTAGACATAATATCAAGATGCAAATCAGGAGAATTCATTCTTCCTTATGAATGGAGCGCTGACGACAGACAGCTCATTCCTTCTTTAAGTTTCCTTGATTTGTATATTCCTAGTGAAGATTTTGAGGACGCACTGATCACTATGCACAGAGCCGGAACAAAAATCATCCAAAATATGGATATCGGTAAAACAGGAGAAAACGCAATCGGCAATTACGGTAAATGCTTCGCTTTTATCGGCAAGCCCGGTACAGGTAAATCAACCATGAGCAAAGCTCTATGCGCTGCATTAGGCATGCCCTACTATCCATGTACAACAACAAGATACTCCGAGGAAGATGAATATCAGGGAAAACTTAAAATATCATCGTCCGAAGAAACATCCTCAGCAGGATATACAGGTTCAAGCAGTAACTTTAAGTTCTGTAAAACACCATTCCTTAAAGGCTTCGAGCGGGGAGGAATAGTAGTACTTGAAGAATTCAATTTGGCTGATCCCGGTATGCTCATGGGTGCCATAGGACAAGCAATCGAGAAACCCTTTATCATCGAAAAAGACGGATACTTGCCAACGGTAAGACATCCTCTGTGCATGATCTGTGTGACATGTAACATTGGCACACAAGGCTCTCAGATGCCGTCTGAAGCGCTTTTCTCAAGAACGCCACACGTATTTGAGATCGATGATCCGGCGGATGAACAATTCGTAAAGATCCTCGGCAAACAGACCGAGGATGTATCAGAAAAGCAGATAAAAACAGTATACAGCACTTATAGGAAGGTTCTGGACTGGTTGAAAACCGAAAATATGCCAGAACTTATAAAGGTACTAACTCTCAGACATTGCCTTGCAGCCCTCGATCAGATTGCGGCAGGGATCTCAACAAAAAAAGCACTTCAAAGGACTTTAGTAAATCCCTTGAAGGTTTATGCTCCAGATGTCGCAGAGGATGTAAAAGTCGGAATAATCGATATAATAAAGTAATACAACGATCGAAATGCTGCGGTCAGATGACCACAGCTATTTCAAATTATATAAGGAGAATTTTATGAATGAAAAATCAAAGACGGAACTTTTAAGATTCTGGAATGGATATTTTAAAAAGCTATCGAAAATAGATAGTATGATAGTAGGGAAAAAAATCGATGTCAAAAGATGTGACGATTCTTTAGCCTACACTACAACAAAAAAAGACAAACGAATTATTTCTATTAATCCTTTTAGTCCGAGTGTACCGGAGTATCTGGTGAATGCAAAAAGATTCATAAACGGGCTGAACATTCATGAGGTCGGACACCAAAGATTCTCGGATTTTGATGCTCACAACAACTTTATAAAAATAATGGAGACTGCATCCAACATAAATTTCACTAACTGGCTTAAGAAATACGATTACCCCCCGTTAGAACTCTCCAGGGCTTATACAAAAAAGGAAGTATCTTTATTCCATCGTATATGGAATATAATCGAAGATACTTCTATAGAGTATTGGACATACGAAACTACAGGCGGCGGATTTCCTAACGATCTTCGCTTTACCGTAACATCAACTTATGAATTAGGCCCGAGCCTGGAAGAGTACGATGATCCATTTAGCCAAGTTTGTGCCGCAATGCTGCAGTACGGAGATATAGGATTACTCAAAGGAAAATTTACATTTCCCGAAGCAAGAAAAATGTTTCTGGAAATTCAACCATCATACGATGAAGCTATCGAAGAAGGAGACGCAAAAAAGCGCATTTTAATCGCTTATTTTGTCTTCGAGAAGCTAAAGGTTTTCTGGGAACCACTCCTTAAGCAACAAGAGTTAATGGAAGAGCTGCTTAAAAATCTGGCTCGTGATCTTGCTCGACAAGGTAAAGGTACACATTCATCAGATGCCTCAAGTGCATCACCGGGCGAAAAAAGCGAAGATGAAACCAAAAAGAAAGAAAAAAAGGAATCAAGAAAAAAAAGAACGATCGAGATGACTAAAAAGGAACTTGAAAAACTTCTTGAAAATCTCGAAAAAAATGATGATAACTCTGAAGGAGAAGAAGTTACCATCAAAATCATCGATGATGATAATGAGCCAGAAGAGAAGGAAGATGCAGAATCAAAAGGAAACAGCGGTTCCGGTTCTTCAAAGAATGATAGTACCAATGATGAGAATGGTGATTCAAACAACGGGATCAAATCTGAATCTACTGATAATGAAGACCATTGTAAAAGTAATAGTTCCGACAAATCTGATGAAAACAAATCAGATGGAGCAGAGGGTTCAAATATAAAAGAAGAGCCTGCGGATAATGATTCCTCTGATGAGGCGAAAGCAGAAAATGATGAATCAAGTGAAAAAGAAGCAGCTAACGATTTCTCAAAAAAAGATTCAGAAGTGGAAGGAAACGACAATACAAGCGGTTCAAATGACCTTGTAATGGAAAACTTGGATGTTGAATCCATCAATACTGATCTCGAAGATGATGATATTTGGGAAGATGTTGAAATCAGCCCCGAAGAGATCGATAGAATAAACGAAGAGATCGACGAAATCATAAATAACGAAATTATTTTTGAAAAAAAGAATATAAATGACGATAAATTGATCGATTTCCCGGATATACAAGGAAGAGGTTTTACAAAAGCAAAATGCAAAAACGTTGTTCTTGACGGTACATCATCATCTCTTTCAACGGCATACGAAAACGAAGTATCATGCATTGCCGGAGATATAGATAAACTTGCTGAAAAGCTGAAAAGAGCATCTGCAAAACCTAACACTGTAAAAACAAGACGTTCTTCGGGTCGTTTATCGGTTGACAGGTATTCGCGTTTTGATGCTCATCCTACCACAAAACTCTTTGACAAAAGAAGAACAGCCGGAGAAAATGATTTAGCAGTCTTTATATCTGTTGACGAAAGCGGATCTATGAGCTGCGGGCGGCGTTCAAAATCCGCAAGGAGGGCAGCGATCGGCATAGCTGAAGCGTGTGCTAAAGCTAAAATACCACTTTATATCATGGGCTTTACTGCAGATATAGACGGATACGAGGCGTATCACTTACATTACGTTCGATGGAAAAACACCATCGATGAACGTTATTCTCTTATGAATATATCTGCCAGAATGAATAATTTTGACGGATATAGTATAAGATATGCTTCGAGACTTCTTCAAAAAAGAACCGAGAAAAATAAGCTGTTGATTGTAATTTCTGATGGTCAGCCTGCAGCGCAAGCATATAGAAATTATTCAAATATTGGCGTTGCAGACACTAAAGATGCTGTACGTCAAGCAACCGCTGATGGTCTTGTCGTTCACGGAATCGCTATTGGCGGAACGGATGACGAGGTCTTGAAAGAAATCTATGGAGTAAATTTCACAGAAAACGACAATCTCTCTGATCTACTCAGGGATTTTGGCTCAGCGATCCTAAAACAATTAATTAAGGAAAGGTGATATAATGCTGATTGAAGATGGTAAATTACTATACCTAGTATCGGATGATCCGGAGCTCCAAAAAGAAATGAGGAAACTGGAAAGTAAATATAGCGGTAGTCCAGAAGCTGAAAGACTGCCTCTTACTCCAATTGAAATGCCCGATACAGCCCCTGAACCAAAAATCAACAATACAAAGCTTCCTGATACCATTGATGTGAAAAGCACTATGGATCAGTGGAGCGAAAGGACTACAGAAGATAAAAAGAAACTGATACGCGCTGTTATTTCATATATACGGTCAGTGAAAGAGGATGAAAATCTTTCATACGCAGAAAAAATCAACAAATTTCCCAAAGATATCCCTGATTTGGTAAGGCCTATATATAGAGATGTTGTCAGAGGCAAAGGATTTAAAAAATTATCCGACTTGCTCAATGATGGCTCTCAGGATTTTGAAAGTATTTTTAATGAAATACTTGAAAGATTGAGAAATATGATCAAGCCCTATCTGAATTAATATTTGATCGTTAAAGCTCTTGCTTCGGCAGGAGCTTTTGATTTTTTTTGAAAAATCTGCTATAATATAATTATAGAGGGTAAGCTTAAACCATTAATAAGATATTTTCGTCTACAGATAGCTAATTGAGAGGAGGGGAGCCGCTTTTCTGCTCAACATAAAGCGTTGGGGTATTCTGCGGCGTTTATATGAATGATGTAACAGAATGGTATCTAAAACATGCCAAAAAGCTTGATAAAAAGTATTATAACAAGGGAGAACCAGTCTACGTACTGCACAGAAGAACTCTGATGGCAGCTAAAAGTATCATTGATCTGATAAATGATATTCCTGCCGACGACCTGTACCTTGAACTGTATATGCTTGTTAAGGACAAAAACTTTGGCAGTTTTGTCGGAAGATATCAGTATGTTTTAGAAATGGCGAAAGAGAAACCGGATGTTTTCACCGAACAGCTTTATGACTTTTATCTCAAAATGGCATCTACTATAAAGAAGAACAACTATTATTTGCGCTTTTTCGAATTCGTGTCATATTTTCAGAATGAAGATATGAAAATCATGGACACAAAACGACAGCTCGTTTATCGGGCTTATACCAATCTATTGATGAATCAGGCTGAATTTTTGCGCAAAAATAAGTTTGAAGTAAACAAAATGGTCGCAGGTGTGACCACAAAAGGGGAGCTCATCGAGGTAGATGATATCTGCCCGAATTTGGACTCTTGCGTTCACGAGTTCGAACACATAGCGCTTACGGCACCAGAGAAGCTAAAACCTGACACAATGTTCAGAATATACGAAAAAAGAGGATATAAGATCAATTCATGGGAAGATGCAGATGTACTTCGTGTTACTCAGCAGCTCCACACAAACTCAGTAGCTTACCTGACTCCATATATAAACGAGTTTACGATAGACATTATTCCGCAAAAAAGGTTCAATCCTGAACTGGGAATGTATTTGAAAAGTATTCCCAAATTGCTTAAGGACAACGATACATTAAAAGAAACTCTTTGTCATCGTCGAAAAACACTTTCTTCTAACGGTTTAAAGATCCATTTTGAAAACAGTACATTTATGAAAGACGTGCTGCTCAAAGAGATCTATCACAATGGAGCTATTGTATGCCTTTATCGAATGGAAACTACACAAGGCGAAACGGCAGGTTTTTATAATACACAGACTAAACAATTTGCGTCAATGTTTGCATTCACAGAAGAACAAATTATTCTTCTGGGACGATTTGTTGAGACTTTAATTTTATGGTGTTATGCTGCATTTGTTGGTTCAGATACAAATGTTTTACCTACATCGGAGTCCTATAATGATTATATCTTCGATAAAAATGCAGATGTAACTTTTACTTCAATAGGCGGCAAACTGAGAGTTCCAACGGAGATCAAGCACATTCGAACAATTGCCGGTGACGATCGCTACGAATCTGAGATAAAGCATATCAGCGGTTATATCCGTAAATTACCGGATGGACAAAAAGCATCTGAAAGAGCGCTGGCGCTTGCTCAATCACTCGGTTATGACCTTGACGATAACGAAACTTATGTGCAGCCATTTGAACGCTCAAGCTGGATAGTAAAGCCCGAGCATTAGTTATATATCCATAGCGTAGCATTAAATCATAAAAAACCGTGGGACACACGGGGTTAGCTCGCTTATGCTTAGTGCATTAGTACTATCGAACGAGAACCAAACCCACCGAGGACGGGAAGCCCCGCCTCTTTAGGCGGGGGAGGATGTCACCGAAAGGGTTATTTTGGAAAAGCCATTATCTATTCCAAAAACGGAATCGAAGCAGTTATTTCAGATAGGAATTTTCAAAAAGGGTTAATTAAATGCCACGCCACCGGAGTTATTGCTCACACCGAAAGTTTCCCGAGATTTTTTGCGAAGAATTGAAATTAAAAGGGAGAGATTTTTATGATCATAAAAATAAACAATAAAGAATTATATATAAATTCGAAGATGTATCATGCCGCTTCCAAAATCGCTGAATTCATACTAAAAACCATGAGAACCAAAACACGCAGCAATAATCAAAACACTTTTTATTACGCTATAATTATAGCTTTACACACGTTGACCGGAGAAACGCTTTCTTCTATCGATGATGACGAACTTGATATTCTTATGCGAGCATGGGATGATAATAATAAGGAACTCGTAAAAGCCAAAGAAACGAAAATGGCGGGGGAGTAATATGGATTATATAGGTTTCATGGAAGCGCGTAAAACTGATTTAAGCGAGGCTATACAAACCTCATTAAAACTCATGATTAATTACGCATAAATATGTTATTTATTACAATTCGATTTATCCAATCATTGATTTTTATATAATTATATGATATAATAATTTAATAAATGACTTGATCAATCATTTTACATATTTCTTTCACTATTTTTCGATTGTATTGCTTATAAAAAACTCCGGAGTTAGCTTCGATGAGTGAAAGTAGTAAATAACTAACGAATAATCAACATTAAAAGGAACTAGAATACTATGAAAAATTTTAAAAAGAAACTGGCTTCAGCTTTAGCTGTAGTCACTTTGTTTACATGTGCTTCAACAACCTGCCTGACAGCATCAGCAAGTAATTTTATCGGTGATGTCAACAACGATAACAGAGTCGATGGTAATGACGTGAATCTTCTGAATCGTTATGTTGTTTTAAGAAATGTGTCAATCAACCGTGGTAACGCAGATATAAACGGTGACGGAAACATAAATATTGCCGATGTTGTGTCACTACAAAAGATGACTAATAATAACAATAGAGGCAGTTCTATCTCCTGCACTTCGAAGAATAACACCCTGCTTAGCAGAGGTCAGCAGTTGACATCTCCAGACGGCAAGTACTTCGCTATCATGCAGAATGACGGTAATTTTGTTGTATATTACAAAACACCAGTAAAGAATATTGCAATTTGGGCAACATATACACAAAATAATCCCGGAGCATACCTTGCATTACAGCAGGATGGAAACCTTGTTGTTTATAATAGTTCATCTCGTTGGATCTGGCAATCCAAAACAAGCAATAGTCCATTTTCAGATTATATTCTCTCCCTCGGTAATGACGGAATTCTGAGACTTAGACGAAAAAGAGATGGTAGGCAGCTTTGGTTCAGCACAAATAGTTATCCGAACCTGATTAGACAAGCTCAAAGCAGAGTCAAAGCAAGACATCAGTATTCCTCTATCGATGAGGCAGCAAAAGATTTTATAATTGCTTACAACGGTATGTCAGTTAATCAGAACAGAGAGTACGGTGCGGGCATTGTTAAGGTTGGAAACAAATATACATTTAATCATATTGTTTGGGGTCCTGTCAGAGATAGTGTTAATGGTGAATTAGGCGATGACAATTGGGAAGCAATACATACTTCCGATGCCGTTGCCTATGTCCATACACATGGTCAGGTATGGAATGGTGAAAAAGCAAATCTTGTATTCTCTCCGGCAGATATGAATGTTGTCGATGATAACGATGCTTCCAATCATCTTCAATATGCATACCTCGGAAATGAACATGGCGATGTTTACAGGTACAAGAAGAATTCTACTCAATACAGCTATGATGACTATAGATATAATGGAAAGGCAAGTGGTGATCTGATCGCAACTTACCCTCAATATTCATATTTCTATTCAAACGATACCTCATTTTCTCAGAATAACAATCCCGGTATCTACAGACTCAGCTAATAACGATAAATAAACAAATCGTTATTGTAAGTGACCGCATTTTCATAGCGTACAAATATTGTACTTTCCACAATTGTAGTGTGGCTAATTTCTTTTATATAAAATTAATTGGAATTTATTATACTTCAATGAACAACGCAGACTGAAAGTGCTGTTGATTTTATGAGCTTACAACGGAACGCGAGCTTTTTGATATAGAATAATTAAAGCAAAAAGAACTCTGACGCTCAGGCGAAAGAGTTCTTTGTTCGTCTATAGTCTATAAGTAGATAAAAATAATCTTAACTATTTTTCTTTAACAATATTGCAGGCTGCTTACTAAAAAATATGGCTAGTTTCGTAAATGCAAATACAGCAATGACAATCAGAACCATAAGAGTCGCTGCCAGAATTGACAGGAAATAATCTTTTATATCGGAAGTGATAGTTACCCCAACGAAACTGGTCATCGTTTTTGACGCTATTCTTAATACAAACGCTGATAACACAGATGAAACCGTAATTGATACAAATGTCACGAACAATATCTGCATAATAAAGATTTTTATTGTCTGGATTTTTGTCATGCCTATAGCCTGATATAGTCCAAATACGGTTTTCATAGATTCTATATTTCGAAGCAATATATTATACATGTTCAATAGAACGGCTATAATTATCAGTAACCCAAATACAGTAACTACTTTATTAAGGGTATTCTTCGCTGCATCAAGAATGTAATACGTATCTATTATATCCCATAGTAAGATGTTGATCCCAAGTCCTTCTTTTTCTGCTTTTTCAAACAGTTTTGGAAGTTTCACAAAACTATCTGCCGGGAAGATGGCTTCTGCTTTGTAAGCAGGGATATCTTTAAGAGCATTTTTCCCAAGAATAATCTGCGGGATATCCGATAGATTTGAACATCTATATAGCTTGCTGTTTATAATTCCGGCTATTCGGTATTGATTGCCGAATCGATCATTATCTATATAAAAAGTAATCTCTTTTCCCAATAATGATTGCATATCATTACTGATTCCAAATCTTTCAAGCATATAATCTGATATCAAAACTTCACCATCTTGTGGCTTTGAATTTCCGTATAAGATCACATTTTCATTTGGATAACGATAATTAAACTCTGCAAGATCATTTTTATTATAAAAAGAATCGTTATACAAAATTCCTAAATTGAATCTTACGGCTTTTCTCACTGAATCCTCATCTTCTTCAGTCCCAAAATTAAATGAGAAATCATTATTGCCATAATAATTTTGCTCATCGATTTGCATATATACATTATCAACATTGACAAAGATCCAGTTTTCTTTGCCAACTAACTCCGGAATATTCGGATAAGCAATAATGCTTGGATCAGATATATTATCCCACTCACTTACCTTGTTAAAAATACGATAATTGTTATTTTCTGTTATATTACCTAAGCCATCCAGCTCTAAATTTACTGAGAGGTTACATAATGAATAGTTCTCATTAATGTATCTTTCGTTGTTTTTCCTTAATGAAATCGAAAGGCATATCCACAATATTATAATAGATGAAACGACAGCGATTTCCAATAACAGGTGGATAAAATATATCTTTCTTGCTTTGATATTCAATAAAGATATTTTAATCAAATCAATATATTTCAATTTATATCACCAGTATTTCATATAAATTTAATGTATAGAACTTTATAAGTCTTTTCTGTTTATCAGTTCCTTTATAGTCGATTTACAAGCGGAAAAAGTTATCAGAACAGAAGTTAGAAGCATCAAGATCACGGAAGTTGCAAGTACGATTACTGAATTTATAGCGTAGTTGTTATTTGAAATCTTGATTCCATCAAAAATCTTTGAAAAATAATCAATGATATAATCTGTTACATAACGAGAGATAAACAATCCAATAACATATGATACCAAAAGCAATAATTCCATGATCAAACACATTATTAGTATAACAGATCTATTTGACATGCCAACTGCTCTGTTTATAGAAAAGAAATAGTTCCTTTTATCCGAATAGTTTTTAAATATAGATAATGTAACACTAAATTCAATAGCAACTATAAGTATGCATACACCATAAAGAGAGTATAGCAAAGTTACCATTCCATTAATAAAGGTTGGATCGTAATACGAGTCAAAACCCTCATCATCGAGTATTTTGATTACTTTATTATAATATTCTAGCTGCTCAGGCACCACCTGCATATTGATTGCTTCAACTTCGCTGAATGATTGTAAATACAGTGGAACCGTAATAAAAAATGCGTATTCTGTTTCTAAGGTTTGATCATATATTCCACATATTCGGACATGAACTTTTTTTGCTGCAGCACTATCTACACTAAATTCTATCTCATCATTGACATTAAGATTCAATATGTCTGAAGCCTGTTTAGATATCCATATACTACAATCATGTTCAATATTCCGATCTATTTTCTGTCCGCATAACAAATTATTATTAACATAATCTATATAAGATATAGTTTTTCCTTCTTTCCAGCGTAAAACTGTTCCACTGTTATTGAGAGCTATTTGTTCTGAATCAATTTTCGTATAAAGCTCTTTTCCTTCATCTAATCCAATAGAAACAGGAGATAACAATGGGAAATCATAATATACAACATTGACAGGCATATTTTCTATCGTATCGATATTTTGTATGGGAACATCTAATAATTGTATAGTTGATTTGCCGGTAAGAGTGATATATTCGTTCATTTCATACGGTATCTTTTTTGTAAGATTCAATATGGAGATCTCAGTGCCTAATAAAATAGACAAAATCATTACGAACAACAAAAATAATTTTTTGAAATTTTTGATCTCTAAAAATACGATCAATAGATGATTATAAATTTTTATCATAAACGATCATACCGTCCTTAAGCAATATATGTCGATTTGCTTGCTTGGAATCCTCAGGACTGTGTGTAATAAGTACAACTGTTTTTCCTGAATCATTTAATGATTTTAGCAAATCCATTATAATCTTTGTATTTTTTGAATCTAAATTTCCGCAAGGCTCATCTGCTAGTAGTATTTTGGGTGAATTTACTATAGCTCTAGCAATGCTGACTCGTTGTTGTTCACCACCGGATAAAGTATACGAAAGTTGATTCGCTTTATCTAGCAATCCAACTTTAGAAAGTGCTTCAGATACTTTTTGATTCCTCTGAGCTTTATCTGTCCCATTTATCAAAAGTGGCATTTGAACATTTTGAAACACAGTATAGCTCGGTTCCAGATAAAATGATTGAAAAACATACCCTATATATTTATTCCGCAGAAGTGATTTATATTTATCATTTAATTCTCTGGAATCATGACCACAGATTTCTAAATATCCTGAAGTAGGAACATCAATCAAACCAAGTATATTCATCAATGAAGATTTGCCACTGCCTGAATGTCCGATAACTGCGATATATTCAGCCTCTTCAATATCCAAATTAATATCTTTAAGGATATACTTTTTATGAGTACCTACAGAAACTTCTTTAGATATACCATGACATTTTATCAAACACATATATTTCATAAATCCTTTCAGGTGCTCCCTCCCACTGCCTTTATGCGGTGGGAGCGAGCATCGTTCTCTTTTTGTTAACCTTATATTCCAGTATACCTTTTAATTGTTACTGCCGGCACTTCGCCAATACTGCAAGCGAAATAGCCGTCAGACCAAAATATCTTTTTCTTCCAATATTGTTTTGAAATTTTCCTCAATCACCTGACTTTCACTAATGATTATTATATAAAATTTTTAGTGAATTGTCAATGAAAGGAGTCATTTATGGAACAGAACAGGTTACGCTAACAGCAAAATTACAAGTTTCTGCATCTGTATCGGACAAGGTAAAACCAGAAAAAATGAATTAAACCATCTTTTATAATGTCTCAATATGACCTTGTTTGGAATAAAGATTATTCCTTATCACAAAGCTGTTTTTCAGTAAATACACTTGAATAGCCACTTTAGATAGCAATACCTATCGAGGTTAATGGTCGAAGGCTTAAGCCGTTACTACAACTGGGGAGTTGATTCCTCACATTAAAAAGCAAGAATCATCAAACAACAAGTGACGATTCTTGCTTAAAATCATTTTAATACATATATACCTTCAGCAGTTCCGAGTGTATGATCATCATAATAATAAGTCGGTCCCATACCTGGAATAACCTTTCCATCTGTATCATACAGAATCACATTTCTGGCATCGCCCTGATCTTCATCCCAGCTATACTGTAATGGCGTATTATTATAAGCCGAAAAATCAACAGACTTGGCTTCGTCCACTATCTGCATCTGATCATCTGTGGTTAATTCATATCCATTTTCATTAGCTTTTTCTTTTCGCTCTAAATACACATCAAGAAAATAGCTTTTATAAAACTGTGAATAATCAGCATTTCTTATAGTACAATGATCTTTATCAATTTCAATTTCTGAGGTACTTCCATCTTCATGCGTACATACATACACACCGTAATTGATTGCGAAATCATCCTTAATATCTTCATGTGTTTCTTTATCGGATGAACAAGAAACAAACAAAGGTATTATACAAAGAGATGGAATAAGTAAAGCTTTTCTAATCATTATTTAGGTTGTGCTGAAAGTAGCGTCGCCCTCTGCTTTGGAATCTCCATCAGTATCTAAGGAAGTCCATGAAATTGTTCCATTTGTTGTCTGCTTACGACCTGCAATAGTATAATTAAGTTTATTAACGGTTGTTGTTCCGCCCTTCTTAGGCTGTGTAGACCATGTTGTGTTGGAACTTGCTGTAACCTTACAGTCCTCAACGACTAAATCAATATAAAAGTCTGAAACAGAAACAGTTTTCTTTCCGTCACTTTTCTGTGTTAATGTGATTTTATTGCTGTGTCCACTTACTGTATCTCCGCCGGAACAATTGGCAACAAATGTGCTACTTGTTTTTGTATCCTTGTGTTTTGCACCTCCGTCGCATCCTGTCATTGATAAACAAGCGCCTATCAAGGAAACACATGTCAGCATTGTAGTTACTTTTTTGATTTTCAATTTAATTCCTTCTTTCTAAAATTTTATGACATAAAAATGGATAGATAATTTTATCCATTTTTCAAGTCTGCACATATTATATCACGTATAAGTGTATTTGTCAATTAATTTCATTAATGCATTTTTAAATTAGACATTTCGCACAATTTTCTTTAAGTATCACTTAAATAAGACCGATTGTATTACCAATCGGTCTTTCCCTGTATTTTTATATTATTTGGTGTGTTATGCAGGATATAATATTCACTCGCGAAGATAGAATATTATACAAATTTTTCGCGTTGGAATCCTATGAATTTATGTCCTTGGTATTCCTGTTCCGCAAGCTTGCCGATCACTCCATACACATTCCCTGCCTTACTTTTAAGCCCGGTTATTGTTATGGATTTTCCCGCAAATAGATCTTTCAATTCATCGCTTGTAAATGTATGACCGCCCCATGCGGAACTTATCTTAATGGTTTTACCGTTCCATTCGCCAACGGTTTTATCTTTGACTTCAACCGGCTTGATAGACAATGCGGTTCGCATAGCTGCTCCGTTTTTTTTCATGACCTCTATATCATGCTTTACTAATTCCCGGATCTCAGCAAGCAGTTCCTCTGGATCACTTTTTCCTGCAGCTATTTCCTTCATGTTAAGCATGACCTGTTCTGTTATCTTTATATTTCCTATATTCGTTCCCGGCAAGATCCTGTAACTCATTTCACCGCACTGGGTCATAGTTATCTTACCCTTTTTATCTACAAGTAACGGAAATTTGGCTGATTCGTCTGTAACCTCTGAATAGGTACTTACTCGTGTGGCACCTGTGCCAACGTCATATTTTTCAAGTTGTTTCATTAACCATTTCTGTGTTGGCACAGTGGGTTTCTTTGCAAATCCCTCATGTATAAACGGTGATGCAGTTTTTCCGAGTTCTTTACCTATAGTTTTTTCTTCTTCATCATCTGCATAATTAAATACCGCTTTGTATCCTATTTTTTTCGGGACAGCAATTTTTCCAATAAATTCTGGATACATCTCTATATGCCCTTTTTGAAGTTCATATTCATAGTCTTCCGCCAGCATTGCCAAATAGTTTTTGGCAAGCGTTGTGTATATCTCTGCAGCTCCCTTTCCGTACTTTTTTAGATCTGCCAGCGATTTAGGGACTACCGGGCCAGGCCGGTTAGCTCCATGCGCACAACCCGTTGAGATATGAGTTTTACGCGGAGTTCTATGTGTCAACAGGGAAGTCTTGACTCCTACTACATTTGCAATTGCGTCTATTTTGGGGAGAAGTTCATTAAACTGATCTATAGTTATCTTTTTATCTTCAGTTCGTGGATAACTTACGATCTGGTCTTCGTACATTTTCTGATAGGTAGCCAAAAGTTCGCTTGCTTTTATTCCCTTGGCAGATAATATTGAAGATAATGCTGCAAGATCCAGCAGCTTCCCGGGTGGCTGTGATTTAATCTCTTTTGAATCGACAACAACGCCGGAAAGCTTATATTTACTAGGAACATCAGCTTTGTTTTTATATTTTTCTTCGGAGTTATTGGTATATACATTACCATTTTCATCTTTAAACCTCGTCTGATAAAATGGCGTTTTTTTGTATTCGCTTACAGCTTTAAGCTGCTCGCCTACAAGCCATACCATTGCAGATTTTAAACGTCCTTGCCTGAGTACGGACCTTCCATCTCCGAATATGGTAGCGATCCTAGTGAACTGAATGGAAATAAAATCCCATTTGGTTCGATATAGAGCCTTTATATAGTCCATATCTTTATCCATAGAAGGAATCTCTTTTCTGCTTACAAAAGCCTTCTGGATGTTTACCGCTGCTTCATCCGGGAAGTACATTCTTGAATATTTTCTCGGTCTAAGCTTCAGTTCACTCAATATCTCCCATGCAAGCAATTCTCCTTCGCCAGAAGGATCATCATCAGTTGCAATGACGATTTCATCACACTTAGATAGTACATTATAAATTTCCTTAAGCAGTGCATCTGCTCCGGGCTTCTTTATCCTTCTCCATTTAAATTCCTTTTCATTCCAGGGAAGAAAGTCGATGTTCCAAGACTTGTATTTTCCGGATAAAGAAGCATCGACTTGCTTGTAAGGTTCCTCGAATTGATACAAATGACCTTTTGCATGAGTAAGAATAAATTGTTCTCCGTTGTATATACCGCTTACGCCGCCCAGCGCCTTTTTAAAGTTCTCAAAAGCACTATTTTTTTCGGTTAAAATCCCTACCAAATTCGTTATCCTTTCTCGCTACTCTTCTCATTAAAAATAACTATGGTTGACATATTATCTTCGTATTTCCTGATCTTTGCAGCATCTATCAAGGCTCTTACAGCTGATTTTGTATTATCAGCTGTAAGTACAAGTTCCATAATGATATGCTGCCAGAGAGCACAATGAATACCATCAGATGTTATCACTATGACACCATTCTTAAAATCAAAAGAACCTGTCTGTATCTGAGGTTCAGCAAATGAGCCTATATTGCTCGTCAGCTGGTGCATAGCCACGCTTTCCATGTACTCTCTTTCATCTATTTTATTCTGCAGGTACTCATTGTAGTTTGCCGTATGATCAACTGTCATCTGAATGATTTTTGGCTCTTTGTTCTTATTTGTGGTGATCCACTGAAGTCTTGTGTTTCCGCAATGTGCAAAATATACCTTCTCTTTATGAATAACACAACAGGTCATGCTGCAGCCAAAGTTGGGAAAACGTTCGTCATTAACAGCATTGAATACTCCGAGAACTCTGTTAGCAAGATAAAAAGCCTCATCCATTAAACTGTCCGCATTATCAAAGATGGCTGTTCCTTCACGGTCAAAGCGCCTTTTTATCAGGTTGATTACTTCGGCGCATGCAATACTTGCAGGATTATACTGTCCCTCAATTCCGCCTATACCATCGGCTACGATAAATACAAAAGTTTCAGTATCTAAGGCGAACTGATAAATAACATCTTCCTGCCTTTCACGATTAACGCCAATGTCACTCATTCCATCAAATACTATCATTTCTCGGCTGAATTATCAGCCGTCACCTCCCCGGAGTCACTATTTTTTGAAAGGATTACAGCTGCACTGTACACAGCGTAATCGTCAATGATCTTATCTTTGTAATTCAAGTAGATAAAAGATACTTCCGCTGCGGAATATGGAGTTCCGATCTGATTGACCGATGCTACATACAATCCGTTGATATCTTCAAAAAGGTCTTCAAAAGAAGCTATCCCTTTTTTTGCATCTTCACTGCTTTCAGGTTCGATAACCAGATCGCTCTTTTTATCTGTATAGTTCTTTTGAATAGAAAACAACATATTTTGCTGAACTTCAAGCTCAACAAGAAAATCATCTGGTGACATTTTACCAATGACATATAAAGTGTATACGTCTTGTGTTGACTTTATCAGCTCATTCAGCTTATCTTCCGTTTCATCAACAGACATTATCCATTCTTCGGCTTTTATTTCTCTTTTAGTTTCGATTGTTTCTTTTTCGCAGGCTGATAAAAAAAACAAAGATAAAGAAAATAATACCGGAGCAATTTTCTTAGATAGTCTCATACTAAAATTTCCTTCCGGATTCAGATATAAACTCTTCGTATTGTCTTTTATAATAGTTATAGAAAACCTCGTCTTTCTCTGTTTCAGGTAAAGCGTCATGCAAAAAGTCGATCGGAGAATCATAGAATTGTTCTGCGATATCGCGGAGCTTCCATTTATCCAACCACTTCAGGATGTTACGATCACCAAAAAGCCTGTATACATCTTCTATGTTTTCAAAATTCTGTTGCTGTGTGATTGCATGCTGTAAACATATAGCAACCTTAAGCTTACCATCGTTTATAACATCGAAGAAATGTTTTGGAAACTTCTTGATAACTCCGTTAAGAAGATCGTTATATGTAACGATTATCATTTCCCTTTCATCTAAATGGTAACGGGGACCGAAAACATATTTGAGCAACACCTGAATATCAGACTTGACCATTTTTTTATGCGCTTCGCCGTTTTCTTCTGAGGTGTAAAACCTAGCCTTGCCGTTAGGTTCATTGTAGAAATTTATATAAGACAAATACTTGTCAACCTTATAATTTTTTAGTATTTCAAGATCCAGTCTCTGTTCAGCTGTCTCAGAATCCCAACCTAAAATATTTTCGATGAGATACCTAAAGATCTCAACAGCGATAGAATTGTTTCTATCTGCGTTGTCCCCGAAGTAATATGTTGAGGCCTGCCTTCTTTTTTCTACAAGTATCTCCTCATATTCAAGTATAATCGCCATTTTCTGTTTATCAGTTATGATCACAAAGATCAACTCCTTATTAAAATTTATTTGCTATATATATTATAGCAGATTTTCTCGTGAATTAAAAATTTTATATAGTTATTTTTATTGAAAATAATTTTTCTATATAATAACATTCTCCCCCCGACTAAAAGCTTGGGAGAATGTCACGACAACAACCTAAGACTATTTCAAAGAGTTTCTGAATACAATAAACTCTTTTTTTACACAAAAAAAGGCTCCCAAAGAGAGAGCCTTGAATACATACGTTATACACCTGCAGTCTCAACCGTACCTTACTCTGTTTATGCATAACTTAGTTATTTCAGATTCGGATATTACCGACTAAAACATCATCCGCAATATCTACTTTATAAGTGATAGGTTCTTTATATTGTTCTTTTTCGTCGGCAAATCTTCACGTCCTCAAGAAGTTCGGACAATCAAAAACCATATAAGATATAGTATTCATGCATCTTTCCGGAATAGCTACCCACCCCGGAACCGGTCTGAAGTTTTGAAACCATCTGCATTCCAGATCTGTAGAATGCTGACAGCACCAACACAAGGTACCGCATTGGGCAAGCCCGTCTTTCTGAGCCTCAGTCAGCCTTGAAATGTCTAAAAGCGTTCGTTCAGATGCTTTTTTAGAGATCCGCAGCTCATGAAGTTTGTTTCCGCTGAGTCCATCTTGATAAAAATCAATTTCAGTATCTTTTTCTTTTATAGTTTCTACATTACATATAAATTCTCGGAGAGTTGTGTTCATTTTAAACACCTGCTTTCTAACGTATTTACTTTTTATCTCCAGTTATCAAAAAAGTATCTGATAATATTATATGTGGAAATTTCGATAGATAAAAAAAGCCCTGTTCTATAAATCGAACAGGGAAGATAACAATTATTTAAGCTACAGCAAACATCTTATACAAATATTCCTCAGGAAAACTGGACTGTCCGCCACTATGCCAGGAAACAGTTACCTGATCAAAATCGTCAATATAAATAATAGTAGCGACAGAACCTTTCCGGATATCCAGATAGTCTTCTAAAATCTTAACTTTTTCTCCAACCGTTACTCGTGACATACATAAACATTCCTTTCCTTTATCGATGATATTATTATAGCAGAATAAGGGCATGATGTTCAAGACATCTTTTCTAAATACTTTTTCAAATTGTTCAGCCAAAACCTCAAGTGTGATAAAATATAAAGCTTGCTTTATGACAAAAATCAAGATTGCGAATCACCGTTATTTTAAAAACAGCATATTTTGTTTTACAAATAGCTGGGTATAATAATGTACTATGAAATAGTTTTTTGAATCAATTTTATTAACCTCATATGAATAATTTATAAAAAACGACTCCTGACAATTGACAAAACAGGTATATGTGTGTTATAATCATAATGTAAAATTAAGGACAAAAAATGGGTGACATTTGACGTTCTTAGACCGGTAAACATTGCGTCGGTTAATTGTAATCTACAGAAAATCAGATTGACTTTCTGCAGCGCAGCAAAAAGCAATGTCTAAAACCAAGAGATCAAACAACCGTGATCTTCGGGGATTGCCTATACGGAAAAGATCTTATGCCCCCGGTTTGCATGTGACCGGAGTGATAATTATCATAATTGCCCGCCAAACGAAAGGCGGGTTTTTTATTTTTTTAGCGAAAAGCGATCAAATGATCCAGGAGGGTAAAATGAGTTACGAGATATATCGTATCACCGCTCGATGTAAATGTCCATGCGGAAAAGGAGAGATTTTTCGTGGTGATTCCATGAATGACTGGAATCAGACACGAAGCGGAGACATTGAAATGCACTGTCCGGAATGTTCTAACAAGCTTAAATTCACAGATGGGGGATTAATTGATATCAACTACCCCGACTACTCCGGAGATCCCAATATCAAAAAGCAAATGTCTATAATACAAGATAGAATACAGAATTATAAGTTTAAAAAGAGAAGGAAATCAAAGCTCAATTAATAATACAATACGATGAATTAAAGAAAGAATATTATAAAGATCGCGAAGCGTATTTGACCGAAAAAGAAAAACACATAATTCCTTATACACTTATCCGTGAGAATAATACATAATAACAGAGCTGGAGAATTGCTGCTTAAACTACATCAAGAAAAACTCTGAATTAATCTGTCTAAAATCAAGACAAATAACTGTCTAATATTCAGGCAGTTATTTATTCGTCTTAAATTAAGTGTCTAAAATTCAGATAGATAAATGTCTAAATTTTAGATAAATGCAAGAGCTCACAAACAACCAAGTCTAATTTTTAGGCTGATTATTGACTAATATTTAGATAGAAATGTAACTGATAAGGCGCAGGTGATAGAAAATTAGACAAATAAGTGTCTTAAAACTAGACAGATATGTGTTCTGAAATAACATAAATAGTCTAAAATTTAGGCTGATTTTAGTAGTTTGGGATGTTTTCTGATCTCCGAATGAAGCGGTTATATAAATATATTAAGATTTTGCCAAAACTTACATATTTTGGTATATGTAGCCAATTATTGTAAATTCTTTCCCATAATTTGCAAATTATTATTCAACCGTTGAATAAATCTCTTCAATAATAAGAATAATATTATTCAAACCTTGAAGAAAACGCTTTAGCACGCTAAAACTAACTTTAGCGTGCTAAAACTAATTAGTTTCATATTTCTAAAACTAATTTCATATTTCTAAAACTAAATTTAGTTTTAGCGTAACGAAGGAAAATTCTGGAAATTTTATTCAAAGCTTGAATAAAAAGGTGCCTCAAATGAAGCAAAAATCTTCAAAATCCTAAAACTAATTCGAAAAGTTAGTTTTAGACTCATAAAGGAAAATAGAAACGAAAACATACCCAAATGATACCCAAAACATACCCAAATCGGAGGAAATCCCGGGCTACAAACAGCGTTTGAGTTCATTTCTGCCCTAAAACTACCCTAAAACTGCACCAAAACTGGATTTTTTCATTCGTTTTTTCTTCCTTTTTTTCCTTAAATTATTCAAGACTTGAATAAAAACAAAAAATCAGGGGGGACCAACTTTTTTTCAAGAGAAAAATCGACCTCATGAAAGAATATTAAAACGAAAATACACCCACCGGACAAAGAAAATATAAAACATAGATGCAGCTCTGCTCTCTTGTAAGGTGTCTAAAAATTAGACAGTAAAAAATCCTATCGTTTCATCCTACCTTCATTACATTTTTCCGTCATACTTCAAAATCAACCAACCACGAATACATTTCTCTAATACTAAAACATTCTTTCCCTCAAAAAAGAAGCTTTGTCAAAAACAAGAATGATACCATACTGAAAAATTGCTTGACTTGAATTTTTATGTATGCTATACTTTATGTCAGAAAGGGGAGAATTCAAATGACATTGAAAGGAAAACTTAATGGAAGATTTAGTTTCGATAGTAAGGAACTCATAGAAGAAATCAAGAATGATATCGCAGAGTTTGGCAAAGAAGAAATTTACGCTGTTTGGTTAAGAAAGTACCCCCAATATAATGTAGAATTTATAGTCAACTATGACTTTATCATTGATGATGAAAATGACCCATTCATAGATTTTGAAACCAAGGATGATTCCTTATACGGAAAATTTGAAAAAGGAGAAAATGAAAGGATCGTTCTCATGTCAGCTGACAAAATACTTAACTACCTGCAAAAACAGAATGATCCGATTGAAATTTACGAAATAAATGTATAGATCCTGTTGACATCATTTACTTTTTGTGATATACTTATACTCGTAGTGGGATTGCTACATGCTAAAACCAAAATCGTTTTCAGGAAAATTGGCGGTTGTTATGACCGCCATTTTTCTTTTAAGCTTCCATTCCATAAAATATAAATACCTTTTCTAAATTTTACAGAAGAGGTATTTTTTATATACTGAAGAACCGTACATCCTCATCACATCTCTCCGAACTTCCATTCCCTCATAATAAATAGAACGTGAAAAAGAAATCATGCAGAATAAAAATCAACCACTACTATTTTTCCTGTATATTACGAAACAATCCATAATAGATAAAAACAATTCTACATAAAAAGAAAATCAAAAAGAAGATCGCCCTGATACCAACTTTCTCTTTCACCCTGGGGAATGAACATAAAAAAGAAGTTTCAAAAGAAAAAACAGCCCTGCAGCACTTTCTGACAACACTAATATAAAAATTCCGTATAGTATTATTTTAGACAGCTTTGTTGATTATTTTGTTTGTATCAAAAAAGTTCTTACGTATACTTCTTTTATCGCTCTTTTGAATTCAACCGATAAAATCAAACACTCAGTAAAAAGCCAGAAGAGGATAACATCGACAACACACAGATAATTGAAAGATGAATGGTGGTATAGATGATTCTACGAAAAACAAATATATTATTGACAAATATAAATAATAATGATACAATAATCTCGATGGTTAAATATATTAATGTATTTAATATGGGAGGTCACTTTTATGAAGATAAAAAAACTATTGGCAGCAGTAATGTCACTCTGTATGGTGACAGGTGCAGTAAACTACGGTATGCCCATTATCGCACAGGCCATCACCGTACAGCAGCCTGTTGTGAAAGAGGGTAATTGTTATTCAATTAATATGGAAACAGGTGAGCTTACTCTCAGGGGCGAGGTAACAGAACAATGGCTGAGAGGTTTAAACAGATCACTTGTAACATCTATCGTAGCTGAAAAGGGAACCGTTTTACCGGAATACAGCCAAAATTTGTTTGAGGGATATTATGCATGTACTTATATCGACCTTTCAAACGCAGATACTAGCAATGTTAAAGATATGAGCAGTATGTTTTGTCAGTGTTACAATTTGAAAAGCATAAATCTAAGTGGATTTGATACAAGCAATGTAACTGATATGAAGACTATGTTCAAGCGCTGTGCCAATCTGACTTCGCTTGATCTGAGCGGATTTGATACAAGTAATGTTACTGACATGAGCGGTATGTTTTTAGAATGTAAAAGCCTAAAGACTCTTGATGTCAGCAGTTTTAACACAAGCAATGTTACAGATATGAGAGAAATGTTCAGTAACTGTTCAGAACTTACAAGTGTTGATCTGAACAGCTTTGATACTAGTAAGGTTACGTTTATGTATGATATGTTCCGCAACTGTACAAGCTTAACCTCAATTGATGTCAGCAATTTTGATACAAGAAATGTTGTATCTATGTGTGATATGTTTTCTGGCTGTGGTAACGCGCTTTCAATTGATGTAAGTGGATTCGATACAAGTTCTGTTAAAGATATGTGGGGTATGTTCTATAACTGTTCTAACCTAAGATCACTGGATGTAAGTGGATTTGATACAAGTAATGTTACATGTATGTATGGTATGTTTGAATGCTGTTCCAAGCTGACAACACTTGATCTGAGTGGATTTAGCACAAAAAAACTCAGCTATAATTATGGAAGTGATCTTATATTTAATTATTGTTCCAGCCTTAATACTATTACGTTCGGTGAAAAATTCAAATACATAATAAAATATATGAAACTCCCCAACGGTGAAGGCTGGGTAAACGTTAAAGACCCCACTACTGTTGTCAGCGGTGACGGTGAATATGCAGTTATCGATAACAGTGGTAGGAATACCTACAAGCGTTTGCCTATCGATTCAGAAGCAAAGCCCACCTACCCCACAAATATCAAAGTTGAATACAGTACAAAATCTCATCAGGTAAGATTCACATGGGATAAGGTCGAAGGGGCTGACAGATATGGTATAGCCGTATATCTGGCAGGAAAGTGGAGGATACAGACACAGAACATCACCGATACAGTCTATACTTCTCCCAAAAATCTTACTCCGGGCAAGACTTATAAATTCGCTATCGCTGCCAGAGTTGACGGAAAATGGGACACAGCAAATGCCATCAAAAATGCTGTGACCGTTACCATAAAATAGGCTCCGCTGTTCTAATTTAGTTCAGTTTACTCCATAGACTATTTTAGTTAACCTAATTTGGTCTATGGAGTTTATTATACTTCTTTAGACATCCGTGGGGGTGGCTTTAGAGATACAATTACAATACATCAAGCGTCCATCCTTCAAATTATCCTTTTAGACACCTTTTGCTAATATTTTAATTATCAAAAAAACACAGTGAAAGCTATTGACCTTGCATTTCTTCTTTTTATCTTTCTTTTATTTAGACAGTTATCCTCTATTTTTCAATCATCCGTCCTTTTCTCATTCAAAACAGCACCACTTTCATTATCCTTCGGCACATCACTCTGGTCATCCATATTTCTCATCACTAAAAAACTAACTATATAAACGATGTTATACTGGCGGTTTTGCTGTTTGTTATGATCGGCGCGGCATATCTGGACGATAATATCGTGTTTCACACTCCTTCTTTGTGAATTATTTGTAAACTTGCATTTATTGTATTGCTTTTGTACGCACAGTGTCTTATAATATAGAAAAGAAGATCAATATGATACACAAAGACAGGAGTGATATCTATGGCAACTAAGACTGCTAATCTTTATGTACGGATAGAGCCTGATGTAAAGAATCAGGCAGAATCCATTCTTGAAGAACTTGGCATACCGGCATCCAGCGCAATAACAATGTTTTATAAACAGATAATCCTTCATAGAGGACTTCCATTTGATGTTAAGCTGCCCCCACAGATCGTTAATATGAGCAAGCTAACAAAGGAAGAACTGGATGATGAGATAAACAAGGGCTATGAGGATATGGTCGAAGGACGTGTTATCGACAGCAAGGATGCCTTTTCACAGATTAGAAAAAAACACGGCTTATGAGTTATAGTATAGTGATCACAGAAACGGCTTTACACGATATGGATAATATCTACGAATATATTGCTTACCATCTCAAAGAGCCTGGAATAGCTGCTGACTTACTGAGCAAACTTGAAGTGTGTATCAACAGCCTTGACGAAATGCCATTTAAGTTCAGGACGTATGAAGTTGAACCTTGGCGTTCGAACGGAATGCATATAATGCCCATAGACAATTATGTTGTCCTGTATACGCCAAACGAGGATAGACAGGTCGTGACTATAAACCGAGTGTTTTATGGTGGCATGGATATTCCAAATCAGAAGTAATATTATATATGTCATACTGGAGCATCGATATAAAAGTCGGTGCTCCTTTATTATTTTCAAGGGGAGAAAATAAAAGTGGAGAAACATTTTTCAGTAGTCATAGCCACTGCTTTGGTATTGTCGCTATCAAAAAAATTGTATTAATAATTTTAGTCAAGTACGTTAATCGTTTACAAATATTATTTGCATGCATTTAAAATAATGAAATCATCTATTGTTAATTATTGAAGATTTGTAATAATATTATAGTATATACTTATTGATTAATTTAACCACATTGTGCATAAGTAATGAATGTTCTCTCAGATTTATTTTGATTGATTGCAAACTATACAATTCGAAAATAAGCCCCTCAAAACTATTGACAAATCAGGCTCAATAGTATATAATAACTATACCGACACGACATAATGTCCGTTTTATTGATTATATTCTATAATTAAAAACAGTGATTAATACTAGCTTAACGGCGTATTAATTTCTATTAATTATTCGATTCGCTATTTATATACTAACTGTCCAAAGAGTAATGAAGGTATTATTCTATACTTAGAGTAAGTGTAGTATACAACTTAATTTTCTTCTTGCAACTACATTAAATACTACATATTATTTCGCTGCTAAATCGGATTAAATGAACTTCATGGATAAGTAATTTTGCTTAATCCAATAAATTATTACGACATTCTTGACATCGATGACTTGAATATAGAAAAATTCAACCGAGGAATCATTGAATACGGCAGACAACAGCAACCACTTGTCTGGCAGATATAATTAAACAAAAAACTCATTTTCAAGGAGGCAAATGATTATATGCTTAACAAAGCAAAAGTCGAATTTTCAGAGTATACAAAGATTTTTTCCAAAAACAGCAAGAGTCTTGTTGCTAATATCAGAACCGGCAATTGTCTGTTTCTTAGTGATGAGATAGTCAACATATACAAGCACGCAGAAGCTGAAAATATGATATTTGAACAGCTTTATGTCTGCGTTGAAGACAGTAACTCAAGAGAATTGATCGTCAAAATATCTGAAAGACTTGATGCTTTGAAGATGTGGAAGCACAATGAAAAAGAACTGCTCACTTTAAGAAAAAGCAAAGTCTCTCTTGATATAACAAATAAATGTAACCTTCGATGCAGACATTGTTGCATGTCAGCAGGAGATGAACTCAGAGGCAAAGAACTTTCAACTGATGGCATTTTTACAATTATAGACCGTATGATGCTATTTGATCCCGATGATGTAACAGTATCAGGCGGTGAGCCTATGTTTCGAGAGGATTTTTTTGAGATCACTGAAAAGATACGCTCGGTATATGACGGATCTTTATCAATCATGACAAACGGCACATTGATAAAGGACGACGAAACAGCTAAGTATCTTACAGAAAAATACGATAACTTTAACCTTAGTCTTGATGGATATGATGAAATATCTTGTGAAGCAATCAGAGGAAAGGGCGTATTTGACAAAGTTATAAATGCCGTGAAGTACCTTCGTAAATATACAAATAGGATAAGTCTTTCCATGATAAGAACATCTGATAATATGGATAATACTACACAATTCAGAGAACTTTGCAAGTCACTTGATGTTTTTCCCGTCATCAGAGCATTTGAACCTGTCGGCAGAGGCAGAGAACTTTATGATCAGGTGAAGGTAGATAGAGAAAACGATACAAGCTGCATAAACTGGAATCGTGTCGAGGATAATTTTGTTTCAAATAAGCTTTACAACTACCAGCCCCAGATATTTGCCTGTCAGGGTGCTGTTACAGAATTCCAGATTGACCAGAAGGGCGATGTTTTCCCCTGCCCGATGTTTATGGATGATGAATACAAGCTGTTCAATATCCTTGATATTGAAGACCCCGAAGAGTTTATTTCATCAAGAAAATATCTTACATCGGAGGGATATTATAATTTCTCAAGATATCTGCCCGAAAATGTACCGCATTGCTCGAATTGTGAAAAACAGCTTATGTGTTTTAGCTGTGCAGCCGAGATAAAAAAGATGATGGTCAGTGGAGATATCGAAAGGCGCTGTGCTGAATACAGCAACTATTTCGATTTGTACTGGAGAGATTATGAGCGCGTTTAATATCTGGATAACTGAAAAATGCAACCTTTGCTGCTCCTATTGTTATGAGGGAATAAAGCGTAACATAGCGATGGATGATGAAGTAATAGAAAAGACTATCTCTTTCATACAGGAACATATGGAGCGTGGAAAGTCAAACATGATAAATTTTCATGGCGGAGAGCCTCTGTTAGCTCTGGACGGCATTGAAAAAATAATGGTCAAGTGCGGCAAATTCGGAAGATTTGGCTATTCGCTGACTACCAATGGTACAGTAATGAATGACCGTGTTATAGATGTGCTGAAAAAGAACAATGTATACGTATCTCTCAGCATTGACGGTACGGAGAAAGTGCATGACATCAATAGAAAAAAGCATGACGGTACCGGTTCCTATGTTTATGCGATAGGCGCACTTGAGGCGTTAATGGAAGAAAAAATCGATGTAAGGATAAGGATGACTGTTACCCCTGATACAGTGGAAAGATTGTATGAAAGCGTAACAAGTATCGCAAGCATGAATGTTAAGACCATTGTTGGAATGATCGATCTTTATGACAATCGCTGGACTGATGAACTGTTTGATACCCTTCAGGAACAGCTGATAATGATATATACAGCACTTGATGAGAACGATACAACGGAATTCTCATTCTACAGTGATATAAAACAAAAATTGAAAAAAGGGCTCTGTGACGGAGGTGTGACGAACTTCAATATCGCAGCAGACGGAAATATATATCCTTGCTCTTGTATGGTAAATGATGCAGAACATATCATAGGTTCTGTGTTCAGTGGCATAGATAACATATTATTAGATAAATATATGGTCTATTACGATAGGAGAAATACCACCTGTGATGGTTGTAGAAATGAATATACCTGCCTTTCAATGAGATGCAAGTATACCAACAAATCGCTTACGGGCGACTACCTGACTGCTTCACCTATGATATGCAAATTAGAGCATATCATGCATGGTATTCGGGTAAAGAATAATGCTTAGATCAGGTTAAACTGCCTGATTTAATAAAATAGTATAGGAAAGGAAGTGACAACATGAAAATCGAAAAGATCACAGATGCTTTTGTAAATGAGTTTGATGCTCAGGCACAGAGTTGCTATGATGACTGCAATGAGTACCGTGGTTCCGCTCGCGCTAATATCGAAGAGCAGATAAAAGGTGATCGTGAGTACTGGGGATTTGATATTGATGAGTATAAAGATATAACAGCTAATGGCGACCTTTACTGCTATCGTGACAAGACTCCTAAGACATGCATTTACTGGTAAAAAGCATAACGAAAAACAGGGCGTGACCATACGCCCTGCTTTTTGTGTTCTAGAGGATAAAAATATGATGAAATTTAATCTTGCAGTCATTGATACTGCTTTGAATATAGATGCCATTCCTGAAAGTATCAGGAACAAAATTGTTATTAAAGACTACTTTGGGCGTGATACCAAAGCGACCCACAGTGCGATGGTGATAAATATACTTTTGAAATACATTAATTCCGATCTGATAGAGAAGATATATCTGTATAATATTTTCACAAAAGAACACCAAGGCAGTGGCCTTGCAGCATTTAATGCGCTAGAAGACATTTTGAAGAATAACGATGTGGACATCATCATAATGTCAGTAACACTGGCTAACAAGGAACGCTATGAGCAGACTAAAGATATCTGCAAAAGGCTAGCATTATCTGGTGTTACGATAATAGCGGCTGATTCAAACAGACCCTCGGAGGGTTTATGCTATCCGTTTTCTTTTGACTGTGTATATGGTATAAGCCAGGGTGCGTTTACAGAAAAGCCATATTTTTGCGTTAATGATATGGGAACAAAGCATATCTCAGGCGATGCCGAAGCTGAGTTTATCAATTGTGGGAATATCGGTCCGTGTCTATTCGGCGGGACGAGCAAGGCTGTACCGAAATTTGCTTCTGCCATCATAAATGCCTTTGCAGATGAAAATGACAACAGCTGTGATAAAATAGAGGAGTGGATCAAGAAAAGCGCTCTTTCGGAAGAAGATAATATTATACGTCAGATAAGAGAAAATGCTCTATCCTGCGAATTTAGCCAGGAAATTCTGGATGAACTGTACGGTTATATCAGCGAATGTCCTACAGATATAAGCTGTTTCGGTGAGATCTCACCCACCTTTGAACTTTGTGAACTGGGCAGCTGCGAACTTTATAAGTTCATCACATTTATGCTGAATAAGTTCAGAATATCTGCAACACCCGAGGATATGAGATATACCGATTTTGCGACTATCGGCAGTTTTTGTGCATATATAGGGGAGAAGATTCATAAATGAAGAAAGTTCCTTTTTTTAAAAAATATCATATAAAAACGATGATTTCGTTTTTTATGAAATTTAAAAAGTATTATTTTGTATCACTTTTCCTGACGCTCATTTCTTCCATTATACTTTATCTTGCACCTCTCATCAATATACTTATATTTGATAAAGGATTAAAGAACAAGGATCTGAAAGTGCTATTTTTCTCTGTTATGCTGCTGCTGGCAGCGAATGCCTTGACGGAGATATTCAATATAATGCAGATGAGATTCGATATGTTCCTTAACTACAAAATGTCTAAGGGACTAAAAACCAAAATACTTGACTACTGCATCGATAATTCCTTTTTTGCTGACAAGTCGGGAGAATATGTATCCCTGCTCGAACGGGATGCATCTTCATACATAAGCCTGGCTTATAAAGAATCCATCAACTTTGTAAGAAATATAATAAGCGCAGTTTCCTCAACGATAATCGTGATAAAATTACAGCCAGATCTTGCTCTGGTATCTGTAATATTGCAGTCGATGCTGATAATTGTACGTCTGAAGACACAGGGCATCGAAGAGTTAAAGGGTAAAGAGTCACGCAACAGTTATATAGCTCTGCACTCCGCTATCAACGAGATAGTGCTGAATATGAAGAAGATATCCTTGCTAGGTGCAGGAAGTTTTGCGAAGAAACGATATGAAAAAGCTCTGGACAATGAGTATAAAGTCACCAAGTCACAGACTATGTTTTCGAGCATGATACAGTCGTTCATCTCATTGACGATGAACGTAGTTGGTGGTATAATACTATTGTGGGGCGGTTACAAGGTCATCCTGGGTACCCTTACTGTTGGAGCCCTTATCTCATTCAACCAGTACGCTTCCTCACTTTCATCACCGATAATCGGTCTTATCTCTATACCATCTAACTTTGCTTCAAAATATGATACTATCAATAAAATATCAACTATCCTTGAAAGAAAAGACACTACCCAGGAGAAAATTATCGATAGTATTTATGAGATAAAGGTATCAAAGCTTTCATTCTCATATGATACAGAAATGATATTCCATGATGCAAAGGCAAAGTTCAAAAAGGGACACATTTACTACATATGTGGTCAAAGCGGTGTTGGAAAGTCTACGCTTTTACAGCTTATATCAGGTCAGTTGAGAAATTACAAAGGTACGATAAAATACAACGATTCAAACCTTCAAGAGATAGGCACAAAGAACATTTCCGACCTTGTTTCCGTTGTGATGCAGGAAAGTGTACTGTTCAATGATACGATTCTTAACAATATCGTTCTTGATCAAGAGATAGACTTAGAACGCATAAGGTATCTTTGCAGGATATGCAATATCCTAGACGATATTGAAGAACTGCCCGATAAATTCGATACTATTGTCTCGGAAAAGGGCGACAGTTTCTCAGGCGGTCAGAAAAGCAGACTGTGCCTTGTACGAGCACTTTATAAAAACCTTCCAGTCCTTATCATAGATGAGATAACTGCCGGGCTTGACGGAATAACAGAGCGCAATATCAGAGAGAACCTCTCTGAGGTAGTCAGCGACAAGATAGTTATAATTGTTACGCACAGCAGCAATTTCATTATGGATAAGTCGATAATTTATAACATAAACGATCATAAAATAAAGCAGGGAGAACCCAGATGTTTAAAATAGTATACAGATATATCCTGAGAAATAAAAAGTATAGTATAAGCGCAATAATAGGTATCGTTGTATCGACAATGCTGATGTTCAGTATGATACAGATCAGCGCAAGCTATATTATTTCATACAGGTCTTTCATTAGTTCGGGAGCACCGCAGGATTTCTACGTGGTGGATCTTAGTTATGATGAACTTACAGCTATAAATGATAAGTTCAGTAATATGGGAAAAGATAAGCCTGACAGATACCTATCTACCATTTACGTTGGCGATATGGACTATGACCTCTCGAAAGCATCAGTCATTATGGGATACGAAGGTGATCTGGATTACTTCAAGAAAACTTCGCTTATAAGCGGTGAATACCCTTCAGCCGAAAACGAGATATGCGTTGAGGAAAGCTACACTATATCCAATCCTGAACTAAAAATAGGCGATGACCTTACCCTTGATTTTATAATGACAGATCAGACCAATGAGAAACAGTTAAAAGTCAGCAGAACTTTCAACGTGTGCGGAATAATAAAAGACACTATGGATACGGGAAATTTCTTCTTTACCGATCTAAAAACAGCCGCAGATATCTACAGCGAAAACGGTCTGCCATGCAGCAAATCCAATTCAATAACAGTCGAAGCAGAGGAAGGAAACCTCAATGAAGACAAGCAAGTCATTGCTGTTAATGCTATAAGCGATATCGTAGTTGATGGGACCCCCGAAGATAGAAGATATTTCAACTACGAACAGCTTATCCGAAATGAAGAAAAGACTGCGAATTACGATGAAGAGGGTTCATTCAGGGCGGTATCACTGGGTATATTTCTACTTTCGCTTATAATCGCAGTCTGCCTGACTATATTCGTCTATAACACGATCACTCTCAGCTTTGCCCGCAAGATAAGTGTTTTCGGTACTATGCGCTGTATCGGTCTAAACAACAGGCAGCTCATACGGTTCATTCTCTCTGAGCAGTTCCTGATTGTATCGGCAGGAACGATCATAGGTATGGCATCAGGTGCACTGCTTAATCTTGCTGTGGCCGAGAAGATAATGTCTGCACTGATAAATACAGCCGCAAGCATGAAAGTAGAACAGAAAGTATCCACCTATCTGATTACCTATCTGCTTACCCTTGTTTCGGCATTTATTGCCTGCCTTAAACTTATACTTAAAATCAGGAAGACCAATCCTGTAAATATAAGGACATTCAATGCCACCAAAAAGATGCTCACAGAAAAGACAAAAATGTTTTCTTCAAAAAATTATCTTTTTGGTCTTGCTTTACGCAATCTTAGAAGGAACTTTGCAAAGAGCGCCATACAGACTGTTACACTAACTGTTAGCTTTCTGCTATGCCTGGTGATAAGTAATGTATTTGCGGTAATAGGTTTCAATTCTGTCAAGACCGCAGCCGATTTCAGTGATTATTCAATACAGACAAATATCACCGATCTTAAAAGTGAAAATAACTGCTTCACCGAAGCCGATCTGGAGCAACTGTGTTCTACGGATAAGGTAGAAAAGGTATATACAGAGAAATGCTTTGTTGATTACACATGGGACAAGGCAAAACAACAGGACGAAGACGATAATCTTCAGGTGATGCTGTATGACGATGAACTCTGGATGCAGTTCTCGAAAATCAATGGCATCACTTATGACGGTTCAAAGCCATTTTCCGTATTGATATCAGAGAAAGAGTTTAAAGAGGTAGAGATATATTCACGGGATACTGATAATAAGTTCTCTGTGAAGCCAGATCACTGGTTTGCTGCTGCCAGCCAGCTGAATTATGCGCTGTACCACAACAGTAATACTCTGATAATAAATGAAAAGCTGGCAGAAAGCAATAATATGGAAAACAAAGGCTACTGTGCATTCCTTGTCAAAACGGATCGTTCAATGACCGAGCTTTCAGCTATGACATTTTCAGCTTCTGATGTATATGTTACCGATCTTCACGACGGACGTGCAGAATCTGAATCACAGCTTATCGGTATGATTATCATATCAGGATATATAGTTATTGCGACAATAGTGCTCAGTTTTATGATAATAAGCAATACTATCAAGGAGAATATGACAAGCAGAAGGTCGGAATATGGCGTTATGCGAGCTATGGGTCTGAAACTGAAAGATCTGTGGACAGTAGCCTGCTATGAGAACCTTGTGCTTTCACTAATAGCAGTTCTTATAAGTATACCACTTTCTCTTATAGTAAACGTGTATATTTCCTTTGTACTGTTTGATAAGATAAAAATTTCGATACTTGCATATCTGCTCGTAAATCTGATATTCATAGGTGCGATAGAACTGTTTGCATATTTCAATATCAAGGGCAGTACAAAAGATTCGATAGTAGAAATGATATATGAAAGGTAGTGATGATCATGGGTATTATTTCATTAAAAAACGTAAACAAATACTATAAAACAGGCGATAACTCCTTTCACGCATTAAAGGATATTAACCTAGAAATCGAAGAAGGAGAGTTCGTTGTTATACTTGGAAAAAGCGGTTCGGGAAAAAGCACTCTGCTTAATGTCATCGGGGGTCTTGACGGATATGATTCGGGTGATGTTATCATGGAGGGTTTCAATTACCAAAATGCTGATGATACTTTGATGTCAGATCTCAGATGCAGAAAGATAGGATTTGTTTTCCAGGCTTACAATCTCATACCGGTACTCAATGTTTATGAGAATATCACTTTCCCGGTAAATATAGGCGGCGGAAATGTGGATAAGAAATACATAGCGAATGTAATAAAAGAGCTTGGACTTGAAGGCAAGGAAAAATCCTTTCCTAATCAACTTTCCGGCGGACAACAGCAGAGAGTTGCCATAGCAAGAGCTCTTGCCAATAAGCCCAAGATAGTTCTTGCAGATGAGCCAACAGGAAATCTGGATACCGCCATTAGCTCAGATGTAATAGAATTGCTAACTCATGGAGTTAAAGAGTATGGTCATACTCTTGTAATGATAACACACGATCCTGATATCGCTCAATTCGCTGACAGAATTGTTACTATTGAAGATGGTAAGATCGTTTAAACTCCATGAGAAGCAAAAATTGAAGAGACAGCAATGAGGCAAGCACTTTAAAAACTCTTTATTATCTCCGCGAAATTGCCTATGATACAATTAAAAGGTGATAATATCTTTTTCTTTCTAATACTTCACTCTTTTTTCCGTATAGAAGAAAAGACCCCGCATAACGCGAGGTCAACTTTGTTGGATCATGCAGGAGTAAAAGTGCATCCGACTGCTTCGCAAGCAGCCTTCATTTCATCGATTCCTTTTCTGGTATTCATCATAACAGGTTATAATATGGATATAATAATCTAAACTTTAGTTCTCTATAGCGCATGACTTTGAATTTCATGGGTACAAAACTTTGAAATTTTATAATTTCAGCAGAAGGCATTATTATGCTATAGAGGATAGCTCATCTTTGTGTCACGCGTGACACATTAACCATGAGTATTCCAACTGCATGATTCCCTTCAAAAACGTAAAAGCACACTCCCAATTTCAGGAAATGTGCTTCGGGGAGCAGATGTTCTTCCTATTTTTTCTCATACAAAAATCCTTTCTCCTATTTTTGTATAAAATTTAGGAGAAAGAAAAGGTTTAGGAGGAGAACCCACACAATCATCTTACGAATAATCAAAAAGTATGATAAACAGGCGATTTTGCTATACCAGAGCTGTTCTAAAGCCAGAGAACAGCTCTTTATTTTTTCTGCCGATTGACCTTTCTTACGATCTATGCTATAATTATTACAATTAACACATTCATTAGGGAGGTTTGCCATGAAAAAGATACTGATCGCCGAGGACGATAAAGAGATCAACCGTCTGATATGCGAATATTTGTCCTCGCAGGGCTATGAAACCCTGGCGGCACTGAACGGGCTTGACGCCGTCCGTATCACCCGAGAACAGAGTGACCTGTCGCTCCTGATACTTGACTTGATGCTACCGTTTCAGAGCGGTGATATGGTATTGCAGAAGATACGGGAATTTTCCGATATTCCCGTGATTGTGGTTTCGGCAAAGAGTGAAACACGCTCAAAAATAGACCTGATACGAATGGGAGCTGATGATTATATCACCAAGCCCTTTGACCTTGACGAGCTGCTTGCCCGTGCGGAAGCCGTTCTGCGGCGGCATGAGGGAAATGCCCATAAAATCGGAGAAAATAAAGTGCTGACCTATAAAAACCTCTCACTTGACACTACATCAGGAACTGCGTTCGTATGCGGCAAAACGCTCACTCTGACCAGCAAAGAGTTTGCAATAATGGAGCAGATGCTGAAAAATCCTTCTAAACTGTGGTCGAAAGCAAACCTTTTTGAAAGCGTGTGGGGCGAGACTTACATCGCCGATGATAATACTGTCAAAGTCCATATGAGCAATATCCGTCAGAAGCTGAAAATGCTCGATTTAGACAATGAATATATCGAAACAGTCTGGGGTATGGGCTATCGTCTTGCAACTTAACCTTTTCCGAACCTTCGCTTAACCTTTTCTTTACCTTTGCCTGTTAGAATGGTATCAACAAAACGAAAGGGGGCGGCGCTATGGGAAATAGCGTGATAACCATGAGAGGACTTTGTAAGTCCTACAAAAAGCAGGAAGTCCTGCACGATTTCAGCCTGACTGTAGAACGTGGACACATCTGCGGTCTGATCGGTCCGAACGGTGCAGGCAAGACTACGATCATGAAGATACTGGCAGGGCTGTTCTTTCCAACAAAAGGGGAACTGGAGCTGTTCGGCAGTTCTGAGAATCTGGACAATTCCCGCGCAAGGATGAGCTTTATGATCGAACAGCCGATCATTGCAGGCTCTATGTCAGCCCGTGAGAATTTGCAGTATATCCGCTATCTGCGGGGCTATCCCGATGAAAGGCGCATTGATGAGATACTGGACATTGTTGGGCTTGCAAGCACTGGAAAGAAACGTGCAAACAAATTCTCGCTCGGCATGAAACAGCGGCTTGGTATCGGTATGGCACTCCTGCCGAAGCCGGAGATCATGGTGCTGGACGAGCCTGTGAATGGACTTGATCCAGAAGGCATTGTGGAAGTCCGTCAGCTTATCAAGCGTATGCAAGAGGAGTGGGGCGTGACCGTTCTGATCTCAAGTCACCTGCTGTCGGAGCTGTCCGAGCTTTGCACCGATTTCTCTATCATCAGCCACGGAAACCTTATCGAGAACCTGAGCCGTGAGGAACTGCTTGTCAGGTGCAGGAACCATATTGCCCTGCGGACTGACGACATCAACAAGACTGCGGCAGTACTGGAGGATAAGCTGTCCATTCACGATTACAAGGTCATTCACGGCGAGGAGATACAGATTTTTGAACGGCTTGGTGACATTCACCACATTTCCAAAACGCTGACAGATAACGGGCTTGTCATCACAAAGCTGAACGAGGAAGGTCAGAATTTGGAGGACTATTATCTCGAAAAGGCAGGTGGAAGGAATGAATAATATCATCAAGACGCAAATGTTTATCATGAAGCAAAAGATCGTTTCGTTGACCGCCGTATTCATAGCCGCTGTTGTGGTAATAGTATCAGGCTTTTTGCTTAACCCGAATCCGGCAGAAACCTTAACACAGCCCGGATTTATGGCGATGTTTATTGTCTTGTTTATTCCCATTATGGTGATATCCTATTCCTATTCTGAAAGAATACAGATGTATGAGATCATGGCAGGTTTCCGACCGCACCAGATCATTCTCGGAAAAACTCTTGTGATACTGCCGCCGCTCTTAGCTTTTCTTGCCGCATCAGCTATCGTAAGCCTTATCAATGACAGCAGTCAGCAGACATTGGAACGGCTCTTGCTCTATTGTATCCTGTGCGTCAGGGCAACTCTTTGTATAGTCTTTCTCAGCCCGGTGCTAAAGATAGGTACATTCGCTCCTGTATTTAGTGTGATGCTGCTTATGGTGAATGGCTCTGACACGGAAGCACTGGCTCATTCTCCGCTGTCGCTGCTTTGCTTCGGACAGTGTACACTGCTTATTCGTGACATAACTGATGGCTTTGTGATAAAGGTCATCATATCAGCAATCGTATCCTGTACGATCTACTATCTCATCGGCTATTTCACGCTGAAAAAGAAAATCGAACTTGAACCGCACCCAATCAGCTGAAATTAAAAGGAGGTACACGCTATGGAAATTCTGCTCGGAACAGTCTGCGTGTGTCTCCTTGTTATTTTGTGCGTTCTGCTGTGGAAGTATATTTCGCTGAAAAAGAATCTACGCCGATTCTCGCAGGAGCTTGAAAAGCTGAAAGACAGTGATTACAGGCAGCCTGTCAAGGTCACGGATTTTGATAAGGATTTAGTTGAACTCGCTGTAAAGGTCAATGAGCATACCGACATTCAGCGGCAGCTTGGCGTGGAATACGAGGAACGCAAAAAGCAGCTTGGAACAATCATTTCGGGCATTTCCCACGACTTCCGCACGCCGCTGACGGCTTCCCTCGGCTATCTGCAAATGGTTGAGAAAACCGGTCAACTATCTGATAAAAATGCGGAGTATCTCGGTATCGCCATACAGAAAAATCAGTACTTCAAAGAGCTTTCCGATGAATTCTTTGAGCTGACAAAGATAGAAAACGGCGGTGAGGAGCTGAGTATAGAGGAGATCAACCTCAGTAACCTGCTGACCGAAGCGGTGCTTGAACAGCATTCATGGATAGCGGAGAGAAATATCTCAACAGACTTTGAAATTGCAGACGGTATCGTGATACAGGCTGATGTGCATTGCCTGACAAGGATACTGAACAATCTCATGTCCAATGCACAGAAATATACCGCAGACAGCTTCGGTGTTGCGCTGAAACAAGACGGTGACCGTGTGATATTATGCGTATCCAATACTCTTGCGGACAGCACCTCGCTCGATATTGATAAAGTGTTCGATTCGTTTTACCGTATGGACGCGCGGACAGCAGGCGGCAGCGGACTGGGGCTGTATGTTGTGAAGCTGCTTTGCGACAGGCGTGGCTGGACAGTAGGTGCGGAGTTGAATGATGATGTCTTTTCTGTAACAATATCGATATGAATACTTGGCTCGGAGAACGCTCTCTGAGCCTTTTTATTTTTGTCGGACATTTTTTCCCATAATTATCAAGTACAGCTCTTATGATTTCGTTATCCCATGAGATATTATCAAATTGTCTCATAACTTTTTCTTCTACTACGAATTATTATTTCTCCTATAATATGCGCCTAATTAGTAGAAATGTCTATGATATAGTAGTAGAAAAAATATACCTGTGGTTTACTTGATTTTTTCTTGTAGATATGATATAATGACCACAACATCAAAGAAAGGAGAAAACCGAGATGAATAAGTTCACTGTTTCATATCTGTATAGCGAATCATTATTGAGCCTCGTCCTCGAATCGGAAGAGACTTCTTTTGTGCTGCGTACAGATAAAGTGGATGAACATTTCGGGATTTCTTGTTTCTAAGTATTATTGATCCTTGTAAGTGAAACACCGTCTGTTTGCAGCAGGCGGTGTTTTTGTTATGCCCGTGTGTATGAACGTTATCACCATAGTTGATAACTGGCATACATTTATGTTTTAGGAACAGGCTTTTTGGGGCTCGAGTCTCCCCACGGGTATTATTTTTGCGGGATTGGCGGAACAGGCATACGCGACGGTCTCAAATACCGTTTTATTCAGGGTTCGACTCCCTGATCCCGCATTTTTATGCTCTCGTAGACCAACGGCAGAGTCAACGGACTTAAACCCCGTGTAGTGTGAGTTCGAATCTCACCGGGAGCATCAGGATCAATATATTTAGAAAGGAGATGTTTTTATGCCTGTAATAGATGTCAAGGCGACAGGTGCGAATATTAAAGCTATAATGAAAATGAAGGGCTTCAAGATCGCTGATGTTCAGGCAAGGTGCGGTTTCAATACTCCGCAGGCTATTTTCAAGTGGCTGCGTGGAGACGCTGTGCCAACTATCGATAATATGATAATCATAGCCGATATGTTCGGCGTGACTATCGATCAGATAGTTATAATCAAGAAGATCTGACTGTTATTTCGGTAACAGTCATAAGGCTGCATCGTCTAATGGTCAGGACACAAGGTTTTCAACCTTGAAACGTGGGTTCAACTCCCACTGCGGTCATTAATTCATCCGTATATGACATCAGCTATATTATAAGTATTCAAAAAAATATTTCCATCCTTAATTGACTTTTTTGGGATTTTCTTATATAATTAAATAAGAATATTGTATTACTTATTTGAGATAATGAAAGGATGTTTTCTTATGTCCATAGATAAAAGAACCGAAATGATCCTAAAAAAAGAAGCATTAACTATATTTAATCAGTTTTGTTCGGAGCTGCCCTCATATTCTTTAGGTCTGCTAAAAATGTATCTGGAAAAATTCGAAAATGATGATCCTGATAATAAAACTGTTGTTTTTTCTAAAAAAGAATACGAGATGAAACTGGAAAATGAAGAAGTATCAGACTATGAGCTTCAGGACGGCATTTCCGGTTTGTTGAAACCTGTAAGTTTTAAAGGCGAAATTCGAATGATGTTTTCTATGTTCGAAGGTGCTAATGTCAAGAAGACAAACGGTGAATATTTTATTTATTTAACCTGTAGTGATATCGCAAAGAATTGTATCTTTATAAATCCGGATGTCGCAAAATGCAATTTAACAGAAGAAGTGCAAAAAAGAATTATAGCATTAAGAGAAGAAGAATAGCTTACAAAGCTACTTGACAATTCTCTTTATGAGTGATATAATCAGTTACAACAAGAAGGGGAGCAGTAAACTCCCGAATTACTTTACGAAAGGGTGAAAACAATGAATTCTATCATGAACAATACTGTTGTCAGATCATATGATGATTACCAGTGCTTCTTTAGCTTTAGTTTTGATTGGCAAGACGAAGGCTTATTTGTGCTGCATACGAACACCGGTAATTGTTCAGTTCAAAGATAGAGTTTATTGACCATCTTCTGAAAGAATATAACCGTCTGTATGTAGTGCAAACTCATACAGACGGTTTTCTTATTCTATCGGAAGGTGGTATTATTATGGCTGAAGAAATGCCTGTCATAAATATGACAGCAACAGGCACTAATATAAAAGCTCTTATAAAAGCAAAAGGTCTCAGGGTGACAGAACTTCAGAACATTCTGGGTTTCAACACACCTCAGTCCATTTTCAAATGGATGAGAGGGGAGTCCATACCCTCTATTGACAATCTGGTGATACTGGCTCATATCCTGAATGTCACCATTGATGAGATAATAATCCTTAACTAATACGTCCTGTTCATTCAGGACACACGGCTCCGTAGTTTAACCGGCTAAAACACCGGCCTGTCACGTCGGATAGCGCGGGTTCAAGTCCCGCCGGAGTCGCCATAATTCCGTTTCGTCTAGTGGTAGGACATCGGTTTCTGACACCGAAAACGGGAGTTCAAATCTCTCAGCGGAAATAATTTGACTGTGTAGCCAAGAGGAAAGGCTGTCGGCTGCAACCCGACGAGCGTAGGTTCGACCCCTATCACAGTCTTTACAATATGCCCCCGTAGCTCAGTTGGTAGAGCGCAGGTCTGAAGAACCTGGCGTCGCAAGTTCGATTCTTGCCGGAGGCACTATAATTCCGTTTCGTCTAACAGGCAGGACAACAGACTTTGACTCTGTCAATGGGAGTTCGATCCTCTCAACGGAAGCTAATAAGTCTCTATTACAAATTATGTATTGAAATTCTAACGGGTATCATCTTTAGAATTCAAGGAGTAGTTTGTAATAGATACGATAGAAATAGGAGAATAGTTCAATGGCTAGAATGACGGTCTCCAAAACCGTAGATCTCAGTCCGACTCTGAGTTCTTCTGTCTATACTACAGGTTTATTGAAATCTGTACTAAGTTATGTTATAATGTCATTAAAGAAATCAAGAAAGGAAGTTCATTATGAAAAACACAGTATTTGCATTCTCATATTCATATAGTTATTCAAGCGTTGTTCAGAAGAATAAGGCTCGTTTGGCTATGCGTGAATGTTGATACTGCTTGATGATAAGCTTCAGCATATACCGTCTGGCTTTCGGGTCAGGCGGTATTTTTTATTTGTTATTCGGGAGAGTCACCCAGCGGCGAGGGCAGCTGTCCGTAAAACCGTGACATTAGAAACATCGAAGGTTCGAGTCCTTCCTCTCCCACCAATATGAGCAGGTACAGAGAATCGGCAAACTCGGCGGTCTGTAAAACCGTTGCTTTATGCGTAGTGGGGTCGGCACCCACCCTGCCCACCATATGTCGGCATAACCCTAACTGGTAAGGGATCGTCTTGGAAAGGCGAGAGTAATCGGAGTTTTCCGATGTTTCGGTTCGAATCCGAATGCCGACGTCATGAGCTGTGTTAGTGTAATTGGTAACACACTGCTCCCGAAAAGCAGCGTCCTTTTGGACTTACAGGTTCGAGTCCTGTACACAGCGCCATATGGTCACATAAGCCTAATTGGTAAGGCAGCGGTTTGCTAAACCGTGAGTAATCGGGTTATTCTGATGTCCGAGTTCAAGTCTCGGTGTGGCCGCCACATTTGCCGTGTATGCAGGCTGGCTCTGCGAACTGTCCTGAAAACAGCATGCCGAAAAACGGTACGAGGGTTCGATTCCCCCACACGGCGTTATGATAAACTATAATCATTAGAAAAAGTGATTTTGGCAAAAAGAAAGGGGGCTACCACGCAGTAGCCCCACGATCTTTGAGCCGAAGCTCAATTGTCCATTGCCTTATACCGTCTCGCCTTACGGTATTGCCCAAATCATAGTATATCACTTCGGACGCTCGTTGTCAAGTGTTTTGCTTTAAGAAAGATAAGATTTTCTGTTTCGTGGTATATTACAATCAAAGGGATACCAATGACCTTTATCCTTGTATACTACAGAAATAAGTTCATTTGCATTCTTGACCTGTATCAGAAGTGAACGTCCGCTCATGCTGTATTCATCATCTACATATCTTATTATAACAGTGCTGTCGGGAATCAGTTGTTGTAGTATTTTTTCATAAACCTTTCTATCGAAGATGAAATCAGAATCCGTTGCTGACGTGAAAACCTCGATAGCATAACAAAGACTGTCGAATTCTTCTTCAGATTCAGCACCTGCAATATAGTCATCATACGCGACCTTGATGAAGAACCCATACTCGATGTTATCATAATACTCTACTTTCTTGGACAATTCCTCCGAAAATAAAATTATAAATATTCACTTACACTGCTGTCAAGCAAAGAGATGAGTTCCTCGTCCATAAACCCATATTCATCGGGAATGTTTAGGCAGATAACCTTTTTGTCCGAAAGTGACGAGCTGTATTTATCCTTTATTCTGCGAAGATGTTTCTTTTCCATACAGAAGATCACGTCGGACCAGCCGATAAGACCTTCCGTGACTTTGACGCGTGAATTGTTTTCCGTGCCTGCGGAGCGTACCTGATGTCCATTATATCCGTCGAAGTATTTCTCGGCGGTTAAACTGCGACGTTTATTTTGGCTGCATAGGAATAGTATTTTCATGGTTTTCCTTTAATTGTCATTCATTCCGAATTTCTTGCTTAATAATCTGGCTTTCCACTTGTTTTCAATTTTGACAATGTCTTCTGTAATGATTGTTTTCGGGAGGATTTGCAGTATCGAAAACTGGAAAGCATGGTATCTTTCGGGATAGTAACAGATAAGTTCTTTCATCTTCTTGTTATGTCCGTGATGTGAGTTTACATAGCAGCACCATCTGCCAAATAAGCCATCTTCACCGTAAGCCGAGCCGACATATTGCTTGCCAGTTTCGGTATCAACAATAAGATAGATAGATAGCATTTACTGATTTCAGTGCAATGTGCCATGCTTCGTATATCTCTTTGTTATCCACGATTTCTTTAAGCTGGTCATAGGAAAGCAACACTTCATCATATCCCATAAATACTTTCTTCTGGTCGGGCATTATTGAGATAACAGGCTTTTCTGTCGTTCCTTTTTGATGCCACATACGAGCTGATGTTCCCCAATCAATGGTGAGTTTACCCTCATATTCTTTTAAGATATCTAGTCTTTCAAGATCGTATATAGCATATTTACCTGTATATGCTTCTATATCAGGCATTCCTTCAGGCATCATATCAGGAGTGTCCGAAACATAATCTCCGACTTTGTAAATGGCGTAAAGCTGAGCCAAAGTACCTTTGCCGCTTATGAATACGACCCAGTAATCATATCCTTTGTTAAAGTCTTTTTTCTGATGACAAGTGTATTCATATATTTTACCTCTATCGGCACATTTTTTGAACCCCTTATCAGAGAGTGCGTGTCTTATTAGCTTGACTTTTTTGGGGTCTAATCCTACTTTTTTCAGAATATCAGAAAAATACAGTATTGCCATATTATTCCAGCCTTTCAAATCTCCTAAATGACTTTCCATCCTTTTCGATGATCTCATTCCACATCTCGGCAGGTCGCACCCATACTCCGTGCTCGCCGTAAAGCGCACGATAAACGACCATAGGTTCAAGCGTTTCCGAGTGCTGTGCTATTTCAAGAACTTCATATTCGTTACCTTTGTAGTGACGGTATTTGCCTTTTGGAATAGTGTTTAATGCTTCCTTATAGGTCACTCTTTGTCATCTCCTGATATAAAACTCTCTATAACTGCCATGATCTCATCAAGGCGCTTTTCACCGATACCATTGATTTTTCCTATCGCATTACGCAAATCGTCCGGGTGAACATATGTAGTTTCTACACTTGCAACACCTTGATTGTATATCTCTTTGAGTGTAACGCGCATCTGCTCTCGGCTCATTTTCTTGATTTCTTTGTATTGGGAACGTGTAAGTTCAAATGGGTTTTCTTTTTCTTCTGACATTATATGGATACTCCTTTCATTTCACATCAAACGCACATTCATCCTCCGTCCCTGTGAGTTCAGCCCAGCGGGCGGAGAGGAGTTTTGCATAGGCTATTGGGTCAAGACCGTATGAGCCTATACATACAGTCGCATTAACTTCGACCAGTAAAGTTTTGCCGTTTTTTGTTACCCCAAAGTCCAGGGCATACCCTTTCGGCTGATCAGAATAATCCGCTACCGCTTTTTCTACCACACCGGGATCAAGTGGATATCTCCAGTCGCCCTTATATATCCTGACATCTGTAATAGTTCCGTATCTCACAAAACATCTGTATTCCGAAACAAGATCTATCGGCTCACTGCAATAGACTTCCGTATCTTCAAAGCAGTTCCCGCACCCTATCAGGTCTTTTGCAGTATATACAGTTCTTCCCATAAAACGTTTGTTGAAGACAGGCTTTACAAACACCGGCCAAAGTTCCGGAGATGAATTGATAGTATTTATGGTTGAACGCCATATTTTTCTTCCGAGATATTTTTTCAGATTATCCGGATAATCTATATCCGGCATATCTGCTCCTGTTTCGATCAGACGGCGTTTAACATGACCTATACCGCTTACTATCAAATCAGCTTTATCATGCCGTTGAGTCAGTTCGGTATAATCATGAAAATGAACTATCTCAAAACCCATTTTATGAAAACCTATCTGAGCAGAAAGATTATCATAATCATCGACCTGTCCCTTTTCATCACAGTAAACAAATACTTTCACGGGTATCGCTCCTCGTCTTTCATTATAAAGAATATAACAATTATACCATACCAAAATTCGATAGTCAATAAATTTGTTGGCAAAATGCCCTGAAATTCGAACTTTAAAGCTTATTATCATATAAAAAGCTTCCTCAATCTTCCGGAGTTATCATTAAAATCTATTTGACTTTTTTCGAGTTTTTGTATATAATCTATTTGAAGCACTTTTCAGAAAGGATGATTAAAATGCATAAACGTACACAGGAAGAAAGAATATTCGGAACTTGGGTCGTAGTAGATGAAAATTCCAATCTTAAATGGTTTTTTCACAATAAAGACGCTAAGGAATATAAACAATTTTGTGAAAACAATGGCATAAACGCTTATATCTGTAAAAATATAACTGATTCAGAGAATGAAAATTTCGGATATTATTTTGAATAACACCGAAACTTACGCTTAAAAGAACTTGTAATCAAACACAAGTTCTTTTTTTATTGTTCTGTATTTTCTTCTATCATATTATCAAGAATCCATCATAGTAACATTAACTATTATGTAAATACTATTTATCTCAAAAAAAGCCCGAAGGAAGCTCATAAGCTTCTGTATGAGCACACACCCCGATCGGAACAACGTTCCGGGCGGGGGTGTTTTTTGTGATTTACACTAAAAGAAAAAATTCTTTTGAATTCCAGGTAGGAAACGAAATCAAAAAACCAAGTTCAAAATAAAACAGCAGGGAAGTGCTCAGATGATTAAACGTGAAAAATAAAAAGAATAGTGCTTTGAAAAAAAATTATATTCCAAAATAAAAAATAATTTAATTTCTACATCCTCTAAAACCGCGTATTTTCGGGATAAATCAGCCATCTACATTTATTAATATAACGTTTACAAAAACTTTATAAAAGAATTTCTATGGAATTTCAATATTAAGAAAAGCCCGAAAATAAGCCATTTGACGGGAATTTACTATTTAAAAAAGGCAAAAAAACAATAAAAAAAATAGTTTTTTCCGTTTTTATCTAAATAAATTTTCTTATATAATACTTGTAGTGATAATGATTGATAATTTGGAGTCTAGTGATCGTCTTATAAAATAAGCTTATGTAATATATAATGAAGCACTTAATGAAATAAATAATGAATGATTCAGTACGACATAAATGTACGTATGAAATATTTTTTGAATTTGTAGTTATACTCAGTATCGTAGAAATGAAAAATCCAGTAAGAGCTTATACAAGATGATCTAATTATGCCGGACTCGGAATAAACTGAGTCCGGTTTTTTGTTGAAATCAAAATTTCAGATTTTCATTTTTTGAATTTATGTTTTTCTTAATAGCTCCCTTGTAGTGTACACACGAAAAAGTGTGAAAATTCTAAGGGGCTATTTTATTTCTTGAGACAGTAGGATAGCAAATGAACGACACATAGTTACTGTCAAAATATACATTAATATAATTTTCTAATATGAATTAGCAACGAATGATTAAGAAAATATATCGAAATTATTGACATTGATAATTATGTGTGCTATCATATTTTGGGAAATATTGATATTTATTACGATTTTCAACACGATAATTCAGGAGGTCATTAAAATGAAGATGAAAAAAGTATTAGCGGTAGTGATGGCGTTTTGTATGGTGGCAGGTGCGGTTAGCTATGGAGCACCCTTTATCTCGCAGGCTATTACGGCTCAGGCAGATGTAATTGAGGACAGCTGTTATTCTTTTGATGAAGCGACAGGTGTGCTGACGCTGAGGGGAACGGTAGACCGTTATACATTAAATGAATTTAGCAAAAGTTTCAAGAATTTAGTCATATCAGTTGTCGCTGAAAAGGGAACAGTTTTCCCTGAAGACTGTAGTAGAATTTTTGCAGATTACATAAATTGTACTTTTTTTGACCTTTCTAATGCAGATACAAGCAGTGTCAAAGATATGTCAAATATGTTCTATGCGTGTTCCGTCATGACCGACCTTGATCTGAGCGGATTTGATACCAGCAATGTAACTAGTATGCGTGGTATGTTTATTTACTGTACAGGGCTGACATCGGTTGATCTAAGTTCGTTTGATACGGGCAAAGTAACAGATATGCAAGAAATGTTCTCTCACTGTTCTGGTTTGACAACGCTCGATGTAAGCAACTTTGATACAAGCAATGTTGAAAATATGTATGGTATGTTCTCTCACTGTTCTGGTTTGACAACGCTCGATGTAAGCAACTTTGATACAAGCAATGCTGCAAATATGGGTGCTTTGTTCAGTGGTTGTTCCAATCTGACCACGCTCGATGTAAGCAACTTGGATACAAGCAATGCTGCATATATGAGTACAATGTTCGCTTACTGTTCCGGTCTAACAAAACTTGATTTACGCAATTTTGATACAAGCAAAGCCATAGATATGGCAGGTATGTTCGTCAAGTGTGAGAAATTGTCCGCACTTGATGTAAGCAGTTTTAATACAAGCAAAGTAACAAATATGAGTGGTATGTTCTATTATTGTTCAGGACTTACGATGCTCGATGTAAGCAACTTTGATACAAATAACGTCACAATTATATCCAATATGTTTGAGGGCTGTACCGGATTGACAAAACTTACTCTCGGCGAGTATTTCAAAAGTATAAATGAAGAAATCAAACTGCCAAATGGTGACGGCTGGGTCAATTCCAAGGCTCCCGAAACAGTTATAAGCGGTGACGGAGAATATGCAGTTATCACCAACAATGGCAAGAACACCTACAAGCGCTGTACTGCCAACACGCCAACATACCCCACAAACATCAAGGTAGAATACAGCAAGGAATATCACCAGGTAAGATTTACATGGGACAAAGTCGAAGGTGCTGACAGATACGGCATAGCTGTATATCTGGCAGGGAAGTGGAGAGTTCAAGCGCAGAATATCACCGGAACTGTTTACACTTCTCCCAAGAATCTGACACCTGGTAAGACCTACAAGGTAGCAATCGCTGCAAGAGTTAACGGAAAATGGGATACTGCTAATGCTATCAAAAATGCTGTGACTGTTACTATAAAGTGATGGTCTGATATTGATACATACTTAAAAACTAAGGAGAGCATAGGTGCTGTCATGGGTTATGTAAATCAAATCATTTAATTAAGAAAGGATAATTATCATGAAGAAAAAATTACTTGCCCTGCTTTGCGTGGGCGCGGTTCTTTCAACGAACATTGGTACATCAAGTCTGATCTTTGCTGATTGGACAGGCGAAGTTATTACTGCAAGCGCTGCTAATTATCAACCTGTTCAAAATGATGAATATATGTATTTATCACTTGATGATGATACTGTCCTTTTATGCAGATATCTGGGTGATGATACGGAAGTGAACGTTCCTTCGGAGATAGATGGAAAAACTGTAACGATCATCGGCTCATCCTGCTTCAGTTCAAAATCGCTTATGACTTCGGTCACTATACCAGACACTATCACCAGCATAGAAAGCTCTGCTTTTTCTTCTTGTTATGAACTTACCTCCGTAAATATACCCGACAGTGTAACAACTATAGGCTCATATGCCTTCAGGGATTGTAGAAAGCTCAGTGCTGTAACGATCCCTGAAAATATTACATCTATCGGTATTGAGGTGTTTGCAGGCTGCACGAGTTTCAATGATATAAATGTATCCGAAAACAACCCGGCATATTCAAGCTTTGATGGTGTGCTGTATACCAGAGATATGAAAACACTACTGTCCTGCCCGAGCAGAAAGACATCTGTAACGATATATAGCGGTGTTACCAAAATAGCTGACAGCGCTTTCATGAAATGTGAGTATCTCTCCTCAGTGGATCTGCCCGATGGTATCACAAGTATTGGTGATAAAGCTTTTGCATACTGCAATTCCCTTAAATCTATAACTATCCCCAAAACAGTTACTTCCATAAAAAGACATCTGTTTGAAGAAAGTTATTCCCTGAAAGAGATTAAAGTTGCCGATGGAAATACGACATTTGCAAGTTATGATGGCGCTTTGTATACCAAGGATATGAAGACTATCCTGGAATGTCCTGGCGGAAAAACATCAATCAAGTTTCACAACGATACCACTGCGATAGGAAACTATGCTTTCTTTTATTGCAAACGTCTAACCTCGGTGAGCATACCCAAAACTGTAACATGCATCGGCGATTATTCATTTAATCACTGTTTGAACCTTACTTCGGCAACTCTCCATGATAATATCACGTACTTAGGCAAATATGCTTTTAGTGATTGTATACGCCTTTCCTCGGTACATATACCAAAGAGCATTACAACCCTTAACGATTATGTATTTCATGCATGTGGGTTTACTTCGGTATCCATACCTGATAACATAACCGTCATCGGTGATGGCGCATTTATGCGTTGCTATAAACTTTACGATATAGATATACCCAAAACTGTCACCTCGATTGGAAGATTTGCTTTCACTAATACAAAATGGGAAAAAGACAGACAAGCAGAAGATCCTTTTATCATAGTAAACGGTATTCTGATTGATGCAACGACCTGTTCGGGCGACGTGGTTATCCCCTCCGGTGTTAGTATCATAAACGGTACTGCATTCTATTATGCAAATGGCATCACATCAGTAACTATTCCAACCGGTGTTAAAACAATCATTGATAACGAATTTACGTACTGCACAAACCTTAAGTATGTAGTTATCCCCACCAGCGTTACAAACATAGGTTATTGTCTTTTTCCCGGTTGCACCGATCCCGATTTCAAAATACTCTGCAATAAGGGCTCAGCCGCTGAAAAATACGCTGTTGATAACAAAATAGCCTATGAGCTTATTGACACATTCCCAACCAACATCAAGGTAGAATACAGCGAAAAATATCATCAGGTAAGGTTCACATGGGACAAGGTCAGGGGTGCTGACAAATACTGTTTAGCCGTATATCAGGCAGGCAAGTGGAAAGTTCAGACACAGAATATCACCGATACAGTATACACTTCTCCAAAGAATCTGACACAGGGTATGACTTATAAAGTTGCTATCTCCGCAAGAGTGAATGGCAAATGGGATACTGCAAACGCGATAAAAAATGCTGTGACGATCGTCAAAATTCCTTACGCCTCAGTGGATACGGATGGAGATGGAATCATTAACGCTAAGGATAGTCAGCCAAATCAAAAAAACAACTATCCATCAGTTCTTGTTGATTACATAAATAAAGGTATAGTTGATATGAATTACACAGAAGAAACAGTTGATGATTTCGTTATATGTAAAACACCTTTGTCTGAAATCCTGTTATCTTGTAATGTCAATTCTTTAACTGATGATGGGGGAGTTGACCACGCTGTTGATGGAAACTACGATGATTGGTATATAATGGCTTTAAATCGCAATGGTACAGCAACTTACGGATTATACAAAATGCGTGAACAGGAATACGATCCCGATGATGATGATCATGATAATAATGTACCCGGCGTTACAATTTCTTTTGTGGAGTTTGATATAAGCAAATTAAATGACGTGATTTATCATAATACCTCAGATACATCAGACTTGTATAATGAGATTCAAAAAGTTGTACAAGTTCCGGATGCACCATACTCACCAGAATTACAATCTTATTTTGCAAATGTTAATTCAGAGGCACCCTATCTGATCGCAGAAGCTTATGTGGATAAGATCGCAAATTCTTATTCAATTTCATCGATACCTTTTCCCCAAAAACTAAATGAAATTTATACTAATATAGCTATCATAAACGCAGAGATAATTGTTGCAATGATTAATTCTCGTAAAGATGTACCTATACTCCTTGCAAAGAAAGCAGAATTAAATAAAGTCCCTAATGCTTTGACTGATTGTAATAAAAATTTTGGAAGTATTATAGCCGACGAAAATACCGGAACAATCCAAATCACAAGTTCCAGCAACTTGGATTACAATGAAAAGAGGGCTATCCTGAGTGCATATACTGCCGATACTTCATTTAACATGTTTGCTGCTGAAGTTCAGTTTCATGCCGAGTATCTCGATGATGGATTAATTTCTGATCTTGTGTATAGTCATGTTATTCATGCCGATATGACAATTGATCAAAGCACTACAGACTATTTAACCGATACTTATCACAATCCCAACGACAGTAGAGTAGTAGCACAGGCGAATGCACACGTAAAATATTAAGATGGTCAATAAAAAAATATATGCATCATAAGTACAGCAGTACTATATTGATCATATTTTCTGTATTATTCTTTATTTCTCATAATACGAAATTAAGTATGAATAATCGAGCTCCTGTTGAGATGGCATTTCCGGCAGGAGCTTGATTTAGAGGTAAGCGGAATATTACACGCTTGATTTTTTCTCAGTAATAAGCTCAACATTTTTCTGTTTTTATCTTCTTTTAATTCTAAAATAAAAAAATAATTCTATTTCCCAAATCTCTTAAACCGCGTGTTTTCGGGCAATATCAATCACATATATTTATTAATATAACATTTACAAAACTTTAATAAAAGAATTTTTTGAAAAATAAAATTCCAAAAAAGCCCGAGAATAAGCCATTTGAGAATAATTCATTTCAAAAAAAACCAAAAACCAAGAAAAAAATAGTTTTTTTTCGTTTTTATTTATCTAAGTTTTCTGCTATAATACTTGTAGTGATAATAATTGATAACTTGGAGTCTAGTGATCATCATAAAATAACCTTATGAAATACCTATCGAAAAACATAATGAAGAAAATAACAGATACTTTTGCATGACTTAACACAATTTAAACTTTCAGATCAAATAAAAGAATAAATACAAAGTATTTGTAATAGTAAGTATCATACCCCAAAACAAACAACTCTACGAAGGTTAAAGATGATCTAATTATGCCGGACTCGGAATAAACTGAGTCCGGTTTTTTTGTTGGAATCAAAATTTCAGATTTTCATTTTTTGAATTTATGTTTTTCATAATAGCTCCCTTTTAGTGTACACACGAAAAAGTGTGAAGATTCTAAGGGGCTATTTTATTTCTTGAGACAGTAGGATAGCAAATGAACGACACGTAGTTACTGTCAAAATATACATTAATATAATTTTCTAATATGAATTAGCAACGAATGATTAAGAAAGTATATCGAAATTATTGACATCGATAATTATGTGTGCTATCATATTTTGGGAAATATTGATATTTATTACAATTTTCAACACGATAATTCAGGAGGTCATTAAAATGAAGATGAAAAAAGTATTAGCGGTAGTGATGGCGTTTTGTATGGTGGCAGGTGCGGTTAGCTATGGAGCACCCTTTATCTCGCAGGCTATTACGGCTCAGGCAGATGTAATTGAGGACAGCTGTTATTCTTTTGATGAAGCGACAGGTGTACTTACATTAAAGGGCAAAGTTGATGGTGATACTTTACGTGGATTAAATTATAATTTTAGAATTAAAGTAAAATCCATTGTAGCTGAAGAAGGAACTGTTTTCCCTGAAGACAGTCACAGCCTATGTTGGGCTTTTTATTATTGTACATCTATAGATTTTTCTAATGCAGACACGAGCAATGTTAAGAATATGTCGCAAATGTTCTGGGGCTGCAACTACGTGACTAATATAGATCTGAGTGGATTTGATACAAGCAATGTAACAGATATGTCTTATATGTTTGCCTCTTGTTATGCACTGCCAAAAGTAAACTTAAGTTCATTTAACACAAGCAAAGTCAAGTCTATGGCTTGTATGTTCTCTGGTTGTTATAACTTGGAATCAATTGATTTAAGCAATTTTGATACAAACAATGTTTCTATCATGGGAAGTATGTTCAACCAATGTTATGCTTTGACGTCCCTTGATCTAAGCAGTTTTGATACAAGTAATGTTACATATATGAACAATATGTTCGCATATTGTTCTATCCTTACATCACTTGACCTTAGTGGCTTTGATACAAGTAATGTAATAAATATGTCCTTAATGTTCTATGAATGTAAAAGTCTGACTTCGCTAAATTTAAGTAATTTTAATACAAGCAATGCTGAAGATATGCATATGATGTTCTATGGCTGTTCAGCTTTAACTGAACTTGATGTAAGCTCTTTTGATACCAAAAAAAGTTGGCGTATAGAGAGAATATTTGAGAACTGTTCAAGTTTGACATCGATTGATATAAGCGGCTTTGACACAAGCAAAATTCTATATCCATATAATGCCCAGCTATTCATGGGTTGTTCTAAGCTAAAAACCATTTCCCTAGGAGAAAATTTCAATAACATAAAATCGGATGCAAAGCTTACCAACGGAGAAGGCTGGGTAAACGATAAAAACCCAAAAACTGTCGTAAGCGGTGATGATGAATATGCAGTTATCGAAAACAGTGGCAAAAACACCTACAAGCGCTTACCTATCGAAGAAGAAACAAAGATTACTTACCCTACAAATATCAAAGTAGAATACAGTGAGAAATATCATCAGGTTAGATTCACTTGGGATAAGGTCGAGGGTGCTGACAGATATGGTATAGCTGTATATTTGGCAGGAAAGTGGAAAGTTCAGATGCAAACTACTGATACTTTCTACACTTCTCCTAAGAATCTCACCCCCGGAAGAACTTATAGTGTAGCTATCGCTGCAAGAGTTAACGGCAAATGGGATATTGCAAACGCAACGAAAAATGCTGTGATAATTGTCAGAATTCCTAATGCCTCGCTGGATAAGGATGGTGATGGAATCCTTAACGCTAAGGATAATCAGCCAAATCATAAAAACAACTATCCATCAGTTCTTGTTGATTACATAAATAAAGGTATAGTTGATATGAATTACACAGAAGAAACAGTTGATGATTTCGTTATATGTAAAACACCTTTGTCTGAAATCCTGTTATCTTGCGGCGTCAATAATTTAACTGATGCTGGAGGAACTATATACCCCGTTAATGGATACTATGATGATTGGTATATAATGGCTTTAAATCGCAATGGTAAAGCAACTTACGGATTATACAAAATGCGTGAACAGGAATACGATTCCGATGATAATAATGATCCCGGCGTTACAATTTCTTTTGTGGAGTTTGATATAAGCAAATTAAACGACGTGATCTATCATAATACATCGAATACATCAGACCTGTATAATGAGATAGACAAAGTTGTAAGAGTTTCTAATTCACCATACTCATCAGAATTACAATCGTATTTTGTGGATGTTAATTCAGATGCGCCTTATCTGATTGCAGAAGCCTATGTTGATAAGATCGCAAATTCTTATTCAATTTCATCAATACCTTTTCCCACTCAACTAAATGATATCTATAGTGAAATTGATAACGTAAACGCAATGATAAATAGTATAACGAATTCTATTAATCCAAATTCACTAGCATTAGATGTTCTCTATGAAAAAAGAGCAAACTTAAGCAGAGTTCCTAATGCTTTGACTGATTGTAATATTAATTTTGGAAGTATTATAGCTGACGAAAATAATAAAGTGATCAAAATCTCAAGTTCAAAAAACTTGGATTACAATGAGAAAAGGGCTATTTTGAGTGCATATACTGCCGATACTTCATTTAATATGTTTGCTGCTGAAGTTCAGGCTCATGCAGATTACCTCGATGATGGATTATTATCAAGTATCGATAAGTGGTATAGTTCTGCTCTTCGTGCCGATATGGCAATCGGCGAAGGATATGAAAGCGGAGGTTTCGATAGCTATTACAACCCCCATAACATTAGAGTAGTCGCTCAGGCAAATGTACACGGAGATTATTAAGAAGGTAAAAAAATTTCTAATTCCCAAAGCTCTTAAACTGCGTAAAATCGGACAAAAGTGATTTTCTTATAAGTCATCTTGAATCTGTAATTGTTTTTTGTATCGTAGAAAAAAATAATCCAGCAAGAGCTTATGTATGACGATTTATTATTAGGCCGGACTTAGATTTTTACTAAGTCCGGCTTTTTCTGTTTTAAGTCTATGATGCAGGGTTGCTTTTTGAGCAAAAATATGATATAATTGTACAAAGGTTTGCTTTCGTATAATAATCAGTTGGAGTCTAAATTCCTGTTTTTTAATTAGAAGTATTTTTTGTAGAATTATAAAAAAACAATTATAATATCAAGGGGAAGAGCTGAAACTTCCCCTTGATAAGCAAAATGTAACATGGCACAAAATGAATATTTTGTGCCATAAAGAGGAGTGACCTGCCGTGAAAGAAAGCTATAAGAACGATTGCCCTTATTATCTTGAGGATTTTTTGATAAATTTAAGTGTAATAAAAAATCGTGGTGATCTTACTTCAAGTGAATATTATCTTGATATAAGAACATTTTTAAGATACTTAAAGGTAAAGAATAAAATGGTTCCAGCTGAAACTAAGTTCAATGACATCACTATAAGCGATGTTCCTATAGAAATGATAGAAAACTTTACTGAAAAAGATGCTTACCTTTATATGGTATGGCTCAAGGATGAAAGACAGAATGGAGCTTCCGCCAGAGCAAGAAAAACTACCTCGCTGAAACAATTCTATGATTACCTGGCTAATAAAGCCCAACTGATACCTAAGGATAATATGGCTTCTCTGGAAGTTCCGCACGTAAAAAGGGCCTTGCCTAAATACCTTTCACTTGACGAAGTCCAGAAGCTGCTTTCTTCCATACGTACCAAAAACACTGAAAGAGATTATTGTATAATAACTCTGTTTTTGAATTGCGGAATGAGACTTTCTGAATTATGCGGTATAAATATAAATGATATAAGCTTTGAAAACAAGACTTTAAGGCTGCTGGGTAAAGGAAAAAAAGAAAGAATAATAACCCTGAATAACAATTGTCTTGATGCTATTGAAAAATATCTTCCATACAGGAAAAATTACGAGATGGCACAAAATGAAAAAGCCTTGTTCTTGTCTTCCAGAAAGAACAGACTATCTAGACGGAGAGTTCAAAAGATAATTGAAGAATGCATAATGGCTGCAGGCTTAAAAAATACGGGTGTAACTACTCACAAGCTCAGACATACAGCTGCTACTCTGATGTATAATAATAATGGCGGAGATATTCTTGCTGTAAAAGAGATCCTTGGTCATGAAAGTACGGCAACAACAGAAATTTACACTCATCTCGGATCAGAAAAAATGAAAAATACTATGGATGTTATGGAAGATCTTCTAAAGAAAAAAGATTGAGCACTTCCCTGCCCAATCTTTCTATGTATCTCTTTAATTTTTCCTAAAATAATACTTTTCCCGCCTAAAAAGGCGGGGTTTTTTCATATGACCGACCTTTTACTTACGAATATAAGCTATATCGATGCCAAAACACTGTGCTCCGACAAGCCATCCCGTAGATAATACCTCATATTCTAAAAGATCAGCAGGTACTCCGTCTAGTCTTCCGTGGTAATATTCCTCCACAAGACAATCACAATCATCATCCGGATTTCTTCCTTCAATTTTCACAATAGTGTCAGGCTCATTTTCTTTCACAAAATCACTTACTTTTGGCATTATTTTACTCTCCTCATAATGATCATTTGCTTTGTAATTCATTGATCTTTCTGTTAAACTTCTTTATATTTTCCATATTACACAGCCAGAGCAGAAGCCAGTTTTTTCCTGAATTTTGTCATAATAGTATCTCCTTTTCTTCTTTCATTTGGTTTTTTTAAGATAAAGAGTCCGCCGCATTAGCCTATGCAACAGACTCTTGGGTTTAAATGAATCACGGGCTCAGTATACCACAATTTAAGCCTAATGTCAAGCCTAATAATTGAACTTCGCCTCTAATGTATAGGATATTTAGATTCACAACGCTACTTTTACGCATAATGTAAAGTGATCCATTTTCATCTGCATTTTCAATCAAATAGATATTTGTATGCAATTTTATTCTCAAATGCACCGCCGAAGCCTAACTCTATTCTTTTTTCGTCTTCTTTACTCCAGAATTCAGATTTATGCTCCAATATCTTTTCTCTAAACTTCTCATTTGCTATAAAATTGCACCACATATAATCAGCGGTATTAATTTTGCAGTAATCAAATGATTCTGGATTTAAAAGATAATCAAGGTAAGCATTTTCTTTGCAATATTGATTAAGATAATCCATATCATCTAAATTAGGTATAATTCCAAGTATATGAAGATTAACTATAAAATTAATGATTTCGGATTTGTTATCAGGGAACACTATTACTCCGGGAGTGTCTTTCTGTGCTTTAAGTTTTCTTTCAAAATACTTTGAAACGACCTCATTATACGGAATAGTTTTTTTGACAAGATAATCCCATACTTCTTCAGTCAAATTGTTTTCAAGATTATCAAATATCCATTTATTCCATCTGGTTTGATCAAATTTCATAAGAATATCTTTTAAAATATATGGGTAATAGGCTTCTTTACGTGGTGAATCACATTTGTCAATTATATCACAACATTTTTCATATAAATTTACATCTGCTTGCGATGAAAGTATATGTATTAGATTAATGTATTCATTTCTCATATCAAGCGGATCTTCCAATAACAGGCAGTATCAGGAGAAGAAACGTTCTCACCAGAGGAAGAAAGACACACTTGAATAAAAACAGCAAGGAGAGCGTTTCTCCTTGCTGTGGTAGTATCATAATTCCTTGAATGTCTCTTTATCATATCGTTTCACGACTTTGTGAAATGCAGAATATCGAAGTGTAAATGTTATCGTATCTTCGCCATCTTCTCGAATAACCTGCGGTTTGCCATTTATTATATCACAGACCTTCACGGGAGCATGATTCGATCCAATCAGTGAAACAGTACCGCTTCCTCGACTCTTATAAAGATGTAATTTCTTTAGGAGCTTTTTGATATATCTATTCATGTTAACCTCACTTAAATTTCGGATTTTCGTAAGGAGATGACTGCATACTCATATCAATAATTATACATCACTATCATCAATAAGTCAACCGTAAATCAACCAAAAGACAGAAAGGAAATAATAATCATGAGCAAAATAGGTTATATCCGTGTATCGACGGAGCACCAGGAGACAGCACGACAGCAGGAGATCATGGGCAATTACAAGGTTGACCGCATCTTCTCCGAAAAGCTGTCAGGAGCAAACGCAGACCGCCCTCAGCTCAGGGCAATGCTCGACTATGTGCGTGAGGGCGATACGCTCTACGTTGAAAGTATCAGCCGTCTGGGGCGCTCTACTAAGGACTTGCTGAATATCATCGACACTCTCACCGACAAGGGCGTTACCCTCGTCAGTCACAAGGAGAGCATTGATACCAACACGCCTACGGGCAAATTCATGTTGACCGTGTTTGCTGCCCTCTCGCAGTTGGAGCGTGAACAGCTCAGACAGCGACAGCGTGAGGGAATCGAGATTGCTAAGGCACAGGGCAAGTATACGGGACGGAAACCTATCCCGACTGACTGGACGAGGTTCGGGCAGCTCTATGGGGAATGGAGAGCCAAGCGCATCACGTGGCGTGACTTTATGCGTAAAATGGATATGTCGGCAAACACTTTTTACCGCCGTGTGCGTGAGTATGAAATTCGCAACGGCATCACCGAGCAGACCTCTGCTTGACGATAACCGTCGGGCGAACGGAAATGCCCCACAGCACCGTCCGAGCCTGCGGAGCGGAAAACATAACCGCTGAAAAGAAAAAGCCCTCAGAAATGCTTGTAGAGCGTTTCCGAGAGCTTGCGGTTAGTGTTCTGTTCCATTTGGGTATGTGCCTATTGTGGTATGCTCCACAATTCCGATTATGACCCCAGTGGAACGGTTTTTGAGTGTGCCAGTAGGCTATGGTCTAAAAGCAGTAACGATAATCCATTTATTGTCATCATATTCTAAATATAACCTATTTGGCATCCCATCATACCCTATATCATAGTTGTAAGTTTCACCATTTTTTTTATAAGTTGCATGATATTCACATCCATAAAAAAATATAGCTTTATTCTTATGCCTTAGTACATCTGTTTCTTTAATAACAAATTGTTCATCTGTTATCTCATAATTATTTTCGGATAGAAAATCACGAGGATTTATATATGAAAAAGTATGGTCTGATATTATTCCTTGTAATTCCTCTGTCAGTGTTCCATTGTAGTTTAAAGAATCGTTAACTACTTTATTACCTAAATTTTCTATCTCATCTTTATCTTTAGAATGCAGAATAAATCTAAGATCCCAAACATTTAAGTATTCAGCATCTGTTTTACTTGGCTGATTATCATCGTAGTATTTATTGTTCCAGTATACCGTTCTAGTAAAAATAAATAGTATTATGCCGAAAGATAAAGCTGCTATAATCATCACAGAGATTAGTATAACTCTTTTTCTCTTTGTCATAACGCATCACTCATTTGAACAATATAAACATAATCGTAAAGATAATCATTTGGATCTTCGGTATCTTCATCAGGAGTCATTATCTTATCTGAAAGCGGTGTCATACTTGCAGGATTTGAATGACCTGCATAGTATATTTCGGAATCATCGATTTTACTAATAATGGTTGCGTGAGTAACCTCTTTTTTGGGTTTATGAACATTATGGAAATATAGTGTATCCCCAGCCTTTATTTCGGGATGATTTTGAACAAAATCTGATATTGAATCTCCACGATTAATTTTATAAGATGCAATAGAATATGTTTCTTTAAAATATTTATATTGTGCTTCAGCATCAGTCCATTTTAGAGACCATTTTAATGATAAATCTTGGGCTCTATCTCCCCATACGGTAGTTATGTAATCAAATAGATTATTTTTCTTAACATACCATAAACTATTCATCTGCATTCCACCTGCATAAACACATTGTGAAACAAAATTAGCACAATCAGAATCGATTCGCGGGTATTCTGAATTAAAAGTATTATAATATTTCTGAGAGTATTCATATGCTGCATTTCTATCATAGATAGTATCAGAAAGATTTAATGGATATTTGTCTCTACCATCAAGTGCTCCATCATCATCTGTATCATCATCAAAAGCATTTGTGGCTGCAATCAATTCATGATAGTCATCTAATTCATCATCATCAGTATCCGGATCAGTTGGGTCACTTGTTGGTTTAAACTTAAAAATATTTATTGTTTCAAATTCCTCATCGAAAGTTTCGACCATTATCTTTTGAATATACAAAGATTCATTTACTTCTTGACCGTCGGTCAAATCATCTCCATCGGAATCTGGCTTATTGGGATTTGTAAAAACCAATTTTCCGTTTGGGAGTGGAATACCTGAAATATACTCTATATCATTAGGAAGACCATCACCATCGCTGTCCTCCATCTCTCTAAAGTCAGTCATATTATTGTAAGCATAACTCTCGTATATTTTAGTAAGTCCCTCTGCTGTAGTTGCTGTAAGAGGTGTTCCACCTGTATCATTAGCGTATTGTTTTAACAGCTGGCTGTTAGCTCCGGAACCAAGTGCAACTGTATGTATTCTTATTCCATTGTTTTTACAATATTTTATATTATCATCGGAAACATTTACATCTCCATCGGAAAGAAGGATAATATTTTTCTTTCCATAAACATGATTTAATTCATCAATAGCAATATCAATAGCACTGTTAGCATTCGTTCCTCCTCTATTGTAGAAGGAAGCCTTACCGCTTAATGTACGCTTATTATTTGTCATTTCGCACTCCTCAGATGCTGATGATTCGAAAGTAATAATACTTGCGTTGTCAAAAACAAACATTGACTCAACATAATTCTGTACTGCTATGTTTCTATAACAAGTTAATACACCATTATCGTCTTTAAAGCTTTTGTCATTGGTTGACATACTTCCGGAGCAATCAACGCATATTGCAGTATATGAAGGAATTGCAGAAAAAATAGCGGCGTAGGAATTATAGATTTTTCTCCAGTTATTAAACCATTCTGTTTTATCTACAACCATATACTTACTAAAATGTTCCGTTTCAATGGAAACAATAGAGTTTTCACTATCATAGAAGGTATCAAGTTCTACAAACTCTTTTTTCTTTTCATCATACCATAAAAACATCAGATTGTCAAACTCTGTATCGCCCAGCTTGCTCTGATCTATTTTAAAGCTCAAAGTAGCTTTTTTATATTCTGATGAAATTTTAATAGAGAAAGGTTCTCCAACAAGTCCCACAACATCTGTACACATTTTGTCTTTGTTCATGACACTTTTAATTTTTGCAGTCTTCTGAAGATTACCCGTACCCTCCATAGAAACGATAACTTCTGTTACAGCACAATCCTCGTTCTCTACCTTGTGGGTAAATGTCTGAGAACGTCTCTCTCCGCCGTCAAGTTCACCATCATCGTCAGTATCGGGATCGTTGGGGTCTGTACCGAAATATATCTCGTCATCATCATTCAGACCGTCCTTGTCGGTATCCATTTCGAGAGGATCAGTGTAATATTTATCAACCTCTTCGCCGTCTTTGAGGTTATCTCCGTCGGTATCATCAGCATAAGGTCTTGTGCCTATCTCATATTCACGACCGTTTGAAAGACCATCTTCATCGTAATCTTCATCGTAATCAGATACGCCATTATTGTCTGTATCGATTTTCAAAGGATCGGTTCCGAGAGAAAGTACTTCATATCCATCAGGCAGAAGATCTCCGTCAGTATCAGCCTCATAAGGCTTTGTACCTATTTCCTTTTCTATAATGTTTGGCAGACCGTCTTTGTCTGTATCAGCAAGATACTTCCAATCAGCAAAAGTCCAGCTTAGTTCTTCGGTTTCAGTACCTACAAATTCTGCCCATGTGTTGCTGTAATTGATGTTAGCACCATAGCGGCTGCTAATAACAACATTCTGTGCGATTATGATACCGTTCAGATTAAAATTGTCACAATCGATGGTAACTGTACCAAATGGCGCATAGATCAGACCGTTCATTGAAGCTTGGCTTTCATCGATCTTTATATCACCGAATTTGGAATAGATCACAGCATTGTTGCCGTTGAGATTTCCGCCACTTAGAGTAACATCGGAAACCGCACCGATTGCGGTATTCAGAGCCATATTGCCATTATATGACATCTTGCCTGTAACATATACAGGCGAATTTAGGTTGATGTTCATCTCTGACAGAGTGTAATCATTATCAAAGTTCCTGCCATTATTGAACCAGCCGGTCATCAGCTTGTTGTGGATATAGATCATATCCCTGCTGATATCGAAAGCTTTAGCGCTGTCCTGTGCATCGGTGGCGTTTTCATCATCGGTGACTACCTCATCAACAGCAAGTGCTTCGTTCTCCAAAATAGTACCATTTACATTCGGATACTTTGCAGTTGTCGAATAAACACCGTTTGTACAAGCATTGCCATTGACCGTCAGATAATTAAGGTCAAGCTTAATGCCACCTAGTTCATCCGCAGCAAATATCGCATACGGATATGCTTCCTGCTTACTTGCAGAGTCAGCACTTGCAGGTAAAACTGCTGACATACTTGTTGTTATCATAGCTAATGATAACAGCCCGGAAACAATACGTTTCTGGTTTTTTGATCGTTTTTGATCCATTTTAACCCTCCTGAATAAATTTTCATGCCGAATTTGCATGGCGAATTACTTATAATTGATAACGCGCGAAAGTTAGTATATCATGTTCATTATAGAATGTCAATAAATTAGTATACGATTTAGGATTATATACTTAATTATTGTTAATCAACCAAATTACCACAATATAGAATAGACAATTAACTTTATATGCTGGTATAAGAATGGATAAATCAAAGAAAACGATTCTCAAGAATAAGATCCGACACATATTTTTCTGGCAATGAGATATAATTAGTGCAACATTTTCATGCACTAAATAAGTATTTATGCAAGAATTACTTTGATCTTTAAATTATTTTGAAAGAAAACCTTGCAATTTTAGGAAAGAAGTGATATAATATGAATATAATAGACTATAATCGTTTGATTCGGCAATCTTTTAGAGGTAAAAAAATGAAAACAATAATAAAAAGCTTTTATATTGACGGTTACAGGAATTTATCCAATGTTACACTGAATTTAAATGACATAACTGCAATTATAGCACTAAACAATTATGGAAAATCCAATTTAATAAACGCTATCAGATTTGGAATCGATTTTATTAAGGGCAGTAATGAGATCAAAAAAGATATATTTGAATATCAACCTGCATTCCCTTTTTTATCGGCCAATTCAGGAAGAGATTTCACATTCTCCGTTAATGCCGATATGATCGATCTCGATGAAAACATCTACAATGTTGAATACACATATTCATTTAAATGGCGTACAAAAACAACTCCCGGCTATATAAATAATGAATCGCTAAAAATATCTTCAAAAAACATCTCCGGCGGTGCATTTATTGTTAAAGTGCCGGGTAGTGATGTTTATACTTTCAGGTCGTCGTTTAAAAGCAGAAACAAGCGTCCAATTTTAATCAAGGATAATTCATTAGCTATAAACTTTCTTGTCAATATCATTGATAATGATGATGCATATTTAAACATATTGACTGAACTCAATAATTTGAAATTTCTGATCGAAGATCATCTTGATGCGAATGAATCTTACGGTTTTGACCCGATCAATTATAGAGGAAATAGTCAGATAAATGTACCTAGAATGATCTGGGAAATGAAAGAAAATCATCCTGATGAATACGGTATGTTGATAGATGGGTTTAAGCAACTGTTTCCTAATATAAAGGAAGTTACATGTCAGGAACATCCTATAAGCCATAGTATGAATGATCTGTCGCAAATTGATTCTGAGATACTATTTAATAATAATGTTTATACATTAAGTGTATCTGACTCATCTTTAATTCGCCCGATAGACTTTAACTATCTTTCAGATGGTACCAAAAGAGTTTTTTTAACGCTTACAACAGCGGTGAATGCTAAGATCAACAATTTGTCTGTGCTTGCCTTAGAAGAACCTGAAAACTCAATTCATCCTAAACTGCTTCAAAATTATATCAGTATTCTGGATCTTCTCTCCGGTGACTGTAAGCTCGTTTTTACAAGCCATTCACCATATATCATTCAATTTATCGATCCGAGAGACATTGTGCTGGGTCTTCCTACAGAAACAGGGCAGGTAGATTTTAGGTATATTAATAAACCTAAAAAGCTTATTAGTGATGCTTACAATGAAGGCAGCAGCATTGGAGATTATTTATTCAATGGTCTGTCATTTGAAAATGCTGCTGAAATGCTTAGCTGCTATTTATCGGACTCGCAGATAGTGTCTGAGGATGATGGCGAGGAATAAATATGGCTAAAAAAGAGATTCATGTTATAATTCTTCTGGTCGAAGGCGACACCGAGGTTAGCTTTTACAATAAAGTTCGAGAGTTACTTTTAAAAAATCATCAGAATTCTGACAGTTTTAAATTCCTTCATCCAATCAATATCAAGGGAATAGGTAACTATAAGACTATTGCAGCCAGACAATTTGATTTTGCGGTAACTAAGTTTCTCAAAGATAACAAACCTATCAAAAATCATAAACTTAAAAAGAGTGAACAAAAAGCGCCTAATACCAAATTTATATTCCATGCCTTTATGTGTATTGACACCGACGTATTGGATTCAGCTCAAAAACCTGCACGCTTCAGAAAAAATCCACCTATAAATGAAAACGACACAAAACAGACTATTATTAATAAAGGTGGTATTCCACATTTTATTAAAGCAGTCTATTCCATAGAAGACTGGTTCTTAGAAGATAGCAAAGGGATTATTACCTATTTAAAGATAGATAATATTCCTAAATTTAAAAATAATTCAAGCGGCGCAGAAAAATTAGCAGATATTTTTAGATGCGGTCAGAAGGTCTATACTAAAGGCGGAAAAAGCGAAGGATTTATCGAATGCTTGGACATTGAGCAAATTTTAAATAATCATCTTGACGATTTCAAGGAATTATTAGAACTTCTTGAATGAGAATAACGAAAGCGGTATGCAACACGGCATACCGCTTTTTGTGTCTTTTTTTTCAAACACTATGCTCTCCGCATGTTCTGCCGTGTAAGGTCTCAGCCTGAACATTACGTCATTGCCCGTTAAGCGCAGGCAGCTTGGATTCCACGAAACCCGAGCCGTTTACATTTCTCGTTCAGTCTATTACCCATTTGCCGTAACGGTCTCCACCATCTCGGTGTATCCTACCTGCATCTTTGAGCTTCTTAATAAATGTCTCAACCTGTTTCTTAGATATATTAAGAAGTGAAGTCAGTCCGTTTATTGTAATATTCGGATTTTCGGAGATTGCCAAAAATACAAGCTCCGTTCTGTCAAGGATTTCTACTTCTCCTTTTATCTTCTCCTCATCGTGAAGGAGATCGTCATTATCTGGCGGCTATCCGTTTTTGTTGTTTAATGAATTGCGCGGCTTTATGTATGACGCGGGGAGTTATACGCTTACAACATAACTAAATTAGCAGCGCACTTTAAAGGCAAAAATTGCTCTTCTAAATGAAAGAACAACCAGCAGAACGCTATATGATACGTTCTGCCGGATTTTTATGTCTTTAAACCGTTCCGCACTTCTCGAATTCACACATAACAAGGAAGTGTGCTTTAGGAAGACTCTAGATGAGTCGCAAATAAGTAAGAATTACTTGACGAAATGAAAAATTTTAGACTTATCACTTTATGGTTATAGACACAGCATGTTTGATAGCGTTTGCTGTATCCCATTTACCGTTTACTTTTGCTGCAATAGCAACTTTGTAAGTCTTACCCGGGGTTAGGTTCTTGGGAGTTGTGTAAACTGTGTCAGTGATACTCTGTGTCTGGAGTCTCCACTTACCTGTCTGATAAACAGCAATGCCGTATCTTTCAGCCCCCTTTACCTCGTCCCATGTAAATCTTACCTGGTGATTTTTCTCACTGTATTCGACTTTGATGTTTGTGGGGTATGTTGTCGTAATGGCAGTAAAACGCGTGTATGTGTTCTTACCGTCATTTTTAATAACGGCAAATTCACCGTCGCCGCTTACTATGGTTTCGGAGTCTGGCATTTTTTTCCATCCATCACCGTTTGGGAGAGCTTGAGCCGTAATGATTTCAGTGTATTTTTCACCAAGAACAAGTGTATTCAGAGAATTACAGTCACGGAAAATATCCGTTAAACACGGATTATTACTTGTATCAAAATTGCTTATATTCAAATAAGTCAGGTTGGTACAACCTGAGAATACTTCATTCATACTATTAGTATCTCTAACTCTTATTGTATTTATTCCACTTAGATCAAGTCCTTTTAAACTGGAACAGCCACGGAACATACCATCTATAGATGTAACTTGTTTGGATATAAATCCGCTTAAATCAAGTTCTTTCAAGCTGGAACAATCACAGAACATACTACCTAAATCTGTCACGCTATTTGTCTGAAAACTGCTCAAATCAAGAGTTTTCAAACCAGAGCAGCCATAAAACATTCCCCACATATTAGTAACTTTTCTTACATCAAAATTACCTATATTAAGCTTGGCAAGGCTGGAACATCCACAAAACATATGATCTGTACTCGAAACTCTTTTCGTATTAAATCTACTTAAATCTAGTTCTTTCAAACTGGAACAGCCACAGAACATACAGCTCATGGATTTAACGTGTCCGGTATCAAATCTGGTTAAATCTAGTGTGGTCAATCTGGAGCAGTTTCTGAACATATCACTCATTGTATCAACATTGCTTGTGTTAAATCCACTTAAATCAAGTGTAGTCAAACCGGAGCAGTTTTTGAACATTTGAGACATATTTGTTACATTGCTTGTATTAAATCCACTTAGTTCAAGTGATGTTAAACTTGAACAACCCTCAAACATATTATACATTGATTTGGCATCGCTAGTATCTACATGCTTAAGGTCAATATCGGTACAGTTTTTAAAACCTTGAAACAGACAATTACATGTTTTAGGGAAAACCGTTCCATCTTCCGCTATAATGGATTTAACATTCTGCTTATTACTGAATAACCATAATGCACTAGCTTCAACATCTCCTCTAAGCGTAAGCACACCTGTTTCCTCATCAAAAGAAAAGCAATCTGACTCAACAGTTGAAGCCTGAGCTGTTATACTGTTTGAGATAACAGGCGCACAATAGCTTTCTGCTCCTGCTATCATACATAATGACATTACTACTGCTAAAACTTTTTTTATCTGCATAAATATGCCCTCCTGGATTATATTTATGAATATTTAAAATATCCATAAATATATATTATATCACTCGAAAATATTATTGTCAATATTTTTGAAACATTTTCTTAATTGCTCGCAGCTAATAAATAAAAACGGATAGCTATCCAATAAATAATATCTATCCGTTTTACATTTATCAAATCAAATTAAAACTGTTTTTTTCAATCAGGATCTTTCAATTTTCCTTTTTTTACATATTTAGTGTCCTGTTGTCATAATATGTTTTTGCCTACGTAAGTGCTGATACCATTGGCTTTTTCTAAAGAATAAGAGCCCCCGCATTAGCAATGCGAAAGACTCTTGGGTTAAAATGAAACGAATATAGTATACCACAATCACAAAAGATTGTCATCCCCCGCCTCTTTAGGCGGGGGATGATGTCACATATGATGTGTGATTATTACGCATCATTCTTCTTGCTATAAAAATATACCACTTAGAGTTTCACATAGGTTTATTATTGTTTTACAAATATAGAAAATGTTTCTTCATTCAATATGCTCCAGCTGTACCTGTCTCCTATTTCTTTTTTTCCTTTAAAGTTTATGATTAACTTGGCTGAATTGTAGTCTCCTTCCAGGTGGCAATATATATATCTTTATACTTATCAATTATAATACTACCATGTACAATCAATTCCTGATTTTCATCTGATTCATAACCTGCTTCTGATGCTTTGCGAAAAGTTTCATCGTACACGTATAAGAATGTGCATATGGAAATTCTGGAAAACACCTCAGAACAGAGCAAAGAATCTGATAAAGCTTGGTACTGATAAGGACACTGCAATGATAACGGCATATGCAGGTAATCGTGTTGCATATGTATGCCAGAGAAAGGTACTAAGCTTTGCAATTAATAAAGAGAGACTAACCCGATTTGGATTAGTCTCAATGTTAGATTACTACACCGAAAGGTGTGTTACTTTTTAAGTTGATTGAACCGCCGTGTACCGAACGGTACGCACGGTGGTGTGAGAGGTCGGCGGCTTATTTGCCGCCTCCTACTCGATTGCCCTCACGGAGGTAGGTGAAACCGCATGGCAAACAGAATCAAGGGCATCACGGTCGAGATAGTAAGTCGCCGGACAGGCGGATTTTGATACGTTCTGATTGACTTTTTCTTCCTGCTGTGCTATAATTTCGGTGTGGAGGAAGCATGAGGCTTCCTTTACTAAATCGGTATTTAGAGGAGATACCAATGAGAAAGTTTTTGAAGATACTCAAACGGATAGGGATAGTTCTTCTTGGAATGAAATCGTAATTTATTTTACGTTTGCTGTTCAAGGCCCAAAAAGAGGCTTATTCTTTTTCTTACTATTCAAACTGATCCAACATTTAAATCCTTTCTTGAAAAGCTAATTGGCACTGAAAATATATATACATATACGGAATATCTAAAACACCAAAATAAGACCTGATATGTTGCCAAATAGTATTCTCAATAAAATTACAAATGACGGAACTGCTTCACCATGGAGAAACAATGGTGAATGGCGGTTAACACCTTGGAAAGTACAAGGGCTGTATAAATAGCATTTTGCTAAAAAAGCAATGATGATTTCATATCAAAAAGAATAATAAAGTTAATATTTTTGTAGGATATGCGGTTGTCTTGCTTTTTTCTACTTAATATGATATTATAAAATTACATTTTATTTTGAATAATAAAAGGAGAGTGTAATATACTATGAATGAAAAATTAAATGAAGAATTTGAACTTGATGTTGAAGATACATCTAACGAAGAATGTGAGGAAGATATATTGGAATATGATATTACTTCAGCACCTCGTGACTGGAATCCCTCAAATATCGTTGAATTGATAGATAGTAATATTATAGAAATGCCTTTATTTCAGCGTAAATATGTATGGGATATAAAACGTGCTTCAAGATTTATTGAATCACTTATTCTTGGGCTACCTGTCCCTGAATTATTTGTTTATATAGATGATGATGAAGAATCAACATATAAGATTATTGATGGACAACAAAGAATACTATCAATATACTTTTTTGTTAAAGGAAGATTTCCTAAGAATAATAGGACAAGAAATCTTATAAAACAAAAACTTCAGGAAGGAAAATCTTTTGAGTCTTTACTTGATGATAATCAGCTTTTTAAAGATTTCAATCTTGTTTTAGATGAAACGAGTAGATACTACAAGAAAAAATTTGATGATCTGGAAGAAATGAAATTAAAATTCCGTCTTAGAAGATATGTAAGAGCAATCATGATAAGACAAAATAAACCTGATGATAACAAAGATTCTATGTATGAGATCTTCAATAGACTTAATACCGGCGGAGTTAAACTTACTCCACAAGAAATAAGAGCGAGTCTATATTATTGTCCGTTTTACGATATGATGCTTCGTATAAATTGTAATGATAAATGGCGTAAGATTATTGGAAGCGAGAATTTAGAGATACACAGTAGAGATGTTGAACTTATATTACGTGCATTTGCCTTGCTTGAAAAATGGAAAGAATACAGTCCGAAAATGTTAACTTTCCTAAACGATTATTCTCAAGATAGTAAGAAATTCAATAATGATAAAATTGAATATTGTGAAAGATTATTTGATTCGTTTCTAACCTCCTGTTCCTTACTTGAAGAAAAGGCATTTTATAAAACAAACGGAAAATTTGCAATTTCCATATTTGAAGCAGTTTTTGTTGCTGTATGCAGTGAAGCATATCAAAATAACTGTCTTGTAGAAGGCACAATAAATTCCGCTGATTTCGTTACGCTAAAAAACAATAAGGAGTTTGAAGCACTGACACAATCAAGTTCTACTTCAAGAAATAATGTTCTAAGAAGAATAGAAATTGCCAAGTCAATTATTTCGCTCGATAAGGAGTAATTGAAAATGGCATTTGAAGTTTCAAAATATCAGGATATCAATAAGACAATTGATGAATACTATGCGGATGTTAAAACGATTAAATTCGAAAGAAAAATAATTGAATATTATCCAAGAACTCTCATATTACTTGTTGCAAGCAAATACGAGAGTTCAATTAAGGATAAAATTAATGCTTTTCTTTATCATCCCAAATCGCTCTGGCAAAGTTTAGCTAATAATGTAAAGAACAAGGGCGATATTGATAAACTACCTGAAATCGCATTTAAAAAATTTTATACAAATCCAAGTTTAGATGCTTCTCAGTTTTATAATTTCTGGGGAGGAATTACATTTAGGGATAAGGTAAAAACAAGATTTGAATTTCTAAACAATGAGATAATAAGTCAAATTGAAGAAATACTACGTAAACTTGAAGATATATCTAGTCTTAAAAACATAGATAAAGAATTTGAAAAATATGATGCAATTAATGATTGTCTAAAAATCAATTTTGATGATGCTGAGCAATCGTTTCTTGAGATAAAAAAACAACGAAACTGTGTGGCTCACAATTTTTTATCAACAGAGTTTTCAAGTACATTCGAAATAGTTGTTGAGTTATATTATAAATCAATGAGTTACGCAATGGCATTAGAAGATATATTCATTGATATGACAGAAGAATAACTCAATTATTTCCAGCATCTAAAACAATTCTTTCATAGTGGCAGAATAAGTGTAAGCGTAAACCGCCGATACATAGTATCAAAGAGACAGGCTCACCTCGGTGAGCCTGTCTGAATATCATATAGTGGATGGAAGGAGAATTGTTCCTGCCGGATGTGAGAACAGCTCTGTCAGATACTTCTCTGTATTCAGCCCGTTAGCCTGAGCCGTGGCAACAATGGAATACAGCGCTGCACTCGCTTTTGCACCGCTCGCCGTATTGCTGTGCATCCAGTTCTTCCTGCCCACAGCAAAGGGCCTTATGGCATTTTCGGCACGGTTATTGTCTATGGGAACATTCCCGTTCTCCAGAAAAGTGTATAGATACGGCTTTTCATTCAGTGCATAAGCAACTGACTTGGCAAGAGCACTCTTTCCGCTGACATGAAGCGTTTCAAGCCACGCAAAGAAAGCATCGAGCAAAGGCTTTACCTTCGCCAGACGCTGCTCATATCTTTCCTCAGCCGTCATGTCTGACATCAGGTTTTCTTCATGGTATATCCGCTCAAAGTATCTGACCGCTTCTGCTGCAACCGACGTTTCCTGTGCGGACTTATCCTTCGGCAGTGCATTGACGAAATAACGGCGAACATGAGTCATGCAACCGCAGTGCTTTACACCGGTAACCACATGATATCCGCTGTATCCGTCACGCACCAGATATCCGTCAAAGCCCTTCAGGAAGGCCTGTTCATTTTCGCCTTCCCGGGTGGGCTTGTAGTCGAAAATATGGAATTCGTTCCTGTTAATCAACTGAGTATTGACGGAATTGAAAAAGGTGTATTCAAGGGTTACGAGGTGAAGTCTTGTAAATCTGACTTTAAATCAGGCTTTGGACAGAATTACTTTTGTGAATACAATTATTTAGTGATGACCATGCAGACATACAAAGAACTTTTGCATGAAGAATTAAATGATCTTCCTCACGAAGTCGGAGTTTTGGTTTCTATACCAAAAGATGCTACCAAGCCTAATAAAGAAGCTGTGCTTGATGAATTTGATGAACCCACTCCCCTTCCGAAAGATTATAATATAGATAATTGGCGGCTCGTTTCGGTCAGAAACGCTATACAGACATACAGAAAGAAGCCTATGCTTGAGCTTATGTTCTGTCTTCTTAGGAACAGATGCTAAAAAAGAAGATGATATAACATCATCACGCCCCTACCCTACAACGAATTTTCACACATACTTTAAATTAATTAGAGAACAGAAAGACTACTATTCACAATAATAATTGACATTTTACTGGAAAATAGCAAGATAACTGTTGACAAATTCAATTGATGATATTATAATTTATATGTTAAATATATTAATGTATTTAACCCGATTTAATTTAGGAGGGCATATTTATGAAGATGAAAAAAGTATTAGCAGTATTGATGTCACTATGCATGACTGCTGGTGTTGTCAGCTACGGTGCGCCTGTTATAACACAAAGTATAACCGCGCAGGCAGCTGAAATCATCGAAGGTCGTTGCTATTCCTTCGACACAGAAACAGGTAAGCTTACGCTTTTTGGTTTAATAGACGATACGGAGTTAAACGATCTTAAATTTAGTTACAGACGTAAAGTAAAATCCATTACAGCCTATGAAGGTACGATATTACCTGAAGACTGTAGCGCTTTTTTTACAGGCTTTTATTATTGTACTTCAATTGACCTAAAAAATGTAAACACAAGCAATGTTAAAACTATGCAATGTATGTTTGGTAATCTTCCTGAACTGACCACACTCGAAATAAGTGGATTTGATACAAGCAAAGTTACAGATATGGACAGTATGTTCAGTGATTGCTCAAGCTTGACTACTCTTGATGTTAGCAGTTTTGATACAAGTAAAGTTACAGATATGGATGGTATGTTCGATGGTTGTTCAGGCTTAACAACTCTTGATGTGAGCAAATTCGACACAAGCAACGTAACATCTATGTTCTATATGTTCAAAGATTGTAGCAACCTGACAAATCTTGACCTGAGCAGCTTTGATACAAGCAATGTTACAATTACAAATGGTATGTTCTACGGCTGTAACAGCCTAACTACAATTGATCTTAGTAGTTTTGATACAAGCAAAGTTACAGATATGGGTATTATGTTCGACGGTTGTTCAAGCTTGCACTCACTGGATATAAGCAGTTTTGATACAAGCAACGTTACAAATATGAGAGGAATGTTCAGAGATTGTACCAAACTGACTACTCTCGATCTGAGCAACTTTGATACATGCAAAGTTATAGATATGACCTGTATGTTCGAAGGTTGTTCTGGTCTGATCTCGATTGATGTAAGCAGTTTTGATACAAGCAATGTCACAACTATGTTTTCTATGTTCTATGATTGTCGCAATCTTACAACTCTTGACCTAAGCAGCTTTGTCACAAGCAACGTTTCAAGTTATTATTTGATGTTCTCGAACTGTTCAGCTCTGACAACTTTGGATCTGAGTAATTTTGATACAAGAAATGAGAGTTTTTTAGGCAACTTATTTAATAAATGTTACAGTTTGAAATCTATTACAATCGGTGAAAATTTCACAAACATAGCCCAAAATGGTCTTCTTACAAATGGTAAAGGCTGGGTAAACGCAAAAGACACTTCAACTGTTGTCAGCGGTGACGGTGAATATGCTGTAATCGAAAACGTAGGAAAGAACACCTACAAGCGCTTACCTATCGAAGAAGAAACAAAGATCACATATCCCACCAACATCAAGGTAGAATACAGCGAACAGTATCACCAGGTAAGATTCACATGGGACAAAGTCGAAGGTGCTGACAGGTACGGAATTGCTGTTTATCTAGCAGGCAAGTGGAGAGTTCAGACACAGAATATAACCGGCACAGTTTACACTTCGCCCAAGAATCTCACCCCGGGCAAAACCTATAAAGTCGCTATCGCTGCAAGAGTGAACGGCAAGTGGGGTACTGAAAATGCTATCAAAAATGCTGTTACTATTATCATAAAGTGATGAGCATAAAAGTAAAATATACCTCAAACTAAAAATCAGCCCCTGCTGGATTTTGATTCCAAGCAGGGGCTTTATTTCGGTTAAAGAAATTTAACATCTATTTTTCTACATGGTCTGCATTGTAATATTAGAGAAAGTAAAGTACGATCGTTGCTCACAACCATGAGATAGATGGCTTGTTATGGGGCCAAAACCGTTTCCGTGTCTTTGGTTTAATTTATAATTGTCAATTACAAGTTTCTCACCATCGTACAATGAAACACTATTTTCAGAAACATCTATCCTTATATGATGCTTTTCAAATCTGTTATCAAAACTAAATGTTTCTAATAATTTGCCTGTATATTCAGTGTTTCTGAAAGTGTCAAGTGCTATATCATTGATTTCAAACAATTCAAGTCCATATTGTGTGATAAGGATATAGTAACCGCTTATGGTATTCTTCTCTTCATTTATAGACGTGTTAAACAGGAAACCACCGCCATACATACTATGCCAATCATATTCACTATCGTATTGGCTTGTCTGATCTCTCTGAAAATCAAGTTCAAATGCTTTCCTAGTTGAATTCTTGTCATCAACAAAGAGAAAGTCCTTGAATCCGGCTTCTAGATATCCATCCATCTTGATATTATCACCATCAATTATGATGTGTTTATCATATCCTGAAGAAGTATCATAATTTGGATGATCGTATTCTTTCCATGCCCATTCAGAATTGCTGTTAAGTGTTTTTATTGGATCTTTACCGGGTATCTGCGCTACTGTTCCACTGAATTTTTTATTAAAAACAATCCATTCAGCATATGTAACCTGATTTCTATATACATCTACGTTATAGATTGATTGTGAACCATAATCATCATCAGATGCTGTCACTTTATAAGTTCCATCAGGTATAATGATTTCAAAATGCCCATCTGAATCCGTAGTAGTTTGAGCCGCATCAATTGGTCGCCAGAATCCTGTGCCATCAGTGTCTTCAAAGACCTGTATCTTAATATTAGGAATACCGGACCAGTCGCTATTATGTTCACTTGTTCCACTTGGATTATTATATACCCAGCCTTCAATGATACCATTGGATTTACCATTATCAAATTCAATAACACCATTACTTGAATTAATCGCAACCCTAACAGCTTCTTCGCAATCACATATCCACTTTATGTAATGATTAGGACTTGTATATGCTTCAAGTATATGACCATTTTCATCTTTTAAAGCTGAATTACATACTATAGTTTTTACTTGTTTTCCAGTGAGACTATTATTCATTGACCACACATTAGCGGCAACGCCAGCAATATGTGGACTTGCCATAGAAGTTCCGTCAATTTCATTATATTGGTTTGTTATTATGTTTCCGTTTCTGTCATATTCTGACCATGTAGACCAAATATCACGTCCCGGTGCAAATATATCCACACGTTCTCCTGCATCTGAGAAATCTGATATTCGGTTATTATTATCTATCGATCCAACAACAATAATCCTTGCTTTGATTTCGGGGTCAGTTATTCCGGCAAATACGGAAGAATATTCACTTTCTAAATGATCTACATTATTTCTTAACGTTTGATTATTATTTGAGTCATTACCAGCTGCACAAACAATAACAAAATCATATCCGCATTTTAACAATCTGTTTAAAAAATCTGTAGTTATAGCAATAGATTTATCACGACTTTCAATTTGAGGACAGAGAGAACCATCGTTCTTATATCGTTTGATTGCATGCCATCCGTAACTATAATTAATCACTTTGACATTTCGTACAATAAGTTCTGATAATGCGACTTTATACTGCATCGAAGATGCCTTATCGTTTACCTTTGTAGGTGAATTATCAGATGAAAAATTACCCTCTGCCCCATGAATTGAAACACCATACAGCCTATCGTTACCATATGGATAAACTCCGATTATTCCATTTTCGTTTTGACCATTAGCAGCCATAGTACCAGCAACATGAGAACCGTGATAAGTATAATAAAATGTCTTATCATATTGTATACCATCTTTTGTTACAGTTTGATTTCTCCATTCAGAAAACAATTGTGTACCATTTTTACCATTCTGATAGAAAATACCATTTTCAGCGAAATCCAAATCGTTATGTTTTTCATTAAAACCGCCATCAATCAAGCCAACCTTAACGGGAACTGGGTTATTTTCTTCCATTATTCTCCATGCAGCAGGAGCTTTAATTCTATTAATGCCCCACCATTCAGCATTATTTTGGTTTAGTTCTGTTCCTCCATGCGGATCTGAATTCCAACGATTACCCACATTATAATTTTCTGTTTCGACTTCAGAAATATAGTTCAATTCAACCTCAACTAACAAATCATTATTTCTAAGCTCAACAACAACAACGTTTGGATCTCCGCTGTTCAGCTTCCACTGATAATCACCAGTCTTTTCGATGTAACCAACAATCTCAGCATCATATTGCTTGGCAAGATTTTCAATCTGATTCTTTGTCACACCATCAGCGGCAACTACAAGGATCTCATTATCGGCATACATCGATACTCCATCATTTGCTGTCGCTATATGATCAGAATCAACAGGTGAAAAGAATATTTCACCAATATCTTCTTCATCTGAAAAAGGTATCTCAGAAAGATCTAACAGCTTTTTACCTTTAATATGTGCAGCGATTTTGGTTATGTCGGTAACATTGATCTTTCCATCATTATTAACATCGGCAATTATTTTAGCATTATCATCAAGAAGCTTTTTACCTTTGATATGTGCTGCAATCTTAGTTATATCAGTAACGTTGAGCTTTTTGTCTGAATTGACATCTCCTCTGATATAGGTTTTGGGATTGCTTACCTCTTTATCTAGTGCTATAAATTTAAAATCGTTCTTGTTGGCATAGTTTTCTGCTTCAGTTCCTTTATAACCATATATTGTGAAATCTTCAATTTTCTTGTAATACTTTTTGGAAGATCTCCAGTCAAAACTTTCGTCATCTATATGGGTTTCCATGTCCTCCTGCAGCTTTTCTATATCTGTACAATAACCAAAAGCATAATCACCGATATGAGCTACTGAAGAGGGAATTCTAACAGAAGTTAATGCACCATATCCAAAGAATGCTTTATCTCCGATATACTTTAATCCATCATTTAACTTAAGATCATTAAGCGTGGTATTGTTCATTAATGTCCCATCATAGACCATAAAAGCTGAATTCTCGATACAGAGCAAGTTATTAGATAATTGGAGTTCATCCAGTCCCCATGTAGCCATACTTGATGGTCCACAATATGTAACATAATCTGGTATTGTTATTTTTCTGCCTGAATTTTCATTGTTAGGATCAATGAGTCCATAATTACCATCGTTTGCCCATGGCACATCAAAATTATTACCTATTGCAGACACTTTATAACCATCAATTGTTTCATAGATCGTATTATAATAACCGTAATTCTTTAGTAGCATTGCTTCTCCATTAGGTAATACAATGTAGGCTACTCTATCTGGAAATTCGTGATTCGGATAATTAACATCATCGCAATACAAAACATTGACTTTCTTTCCGTTTGGGGCATACCAAGCATCGATGTCAGGATCATAATTACAGGTTAATGGCATTTTATTTCCTTTGTCATCTATTACGTACCATCTACCATACTCTTCATCATAAAGGATATCACCGGATATATTACTACCAAGAACATCTGTATAGTTATCTTTGTAAGAATAGTCACATCGTGTACATGAATGGAGAGTATAGCCTCTTTCAGTATAGGTGGGTTCGACTACTTTTGTAGTTAAGTCATGACCGAGCTTTGGGATTTCTTCGGTATAACTGTCACCGCATTTGCATTTATATTTTCTTATTCCCGCTTCTGTACAAGTAGGCTCTTTTTTTATTATTGGCGAATATTTGTGGTTATCCGGCTCTCCGTTATCATGTAATTCTGTTCTTAATAACACTTTAAAACCGCCTGCACCATCATCGTCGTCCTCTGTATTTATCCCGTCAATAAAGTTATTAGGTGTAGAGTCATAATCATAGCCTAAGTATGGAACAGCGAAATTATTATCTGAATATACTGAATAACTTCCTATTTCACTATACACTTTTATTCCGAGGTCTTGTCCTAATATATCTTCCAATGCTGATTTAACTCTATACTTTACATAAATGTTTTTAAATTGCCCAACCGAAAGTTGAGTACGATATCCAAGACAAATGGGATCATCAAAAACCACTTTTTTACATATATAACCATTTAAAAGTTCAATTAGAGGATTATTGATATTATCACTATGATATTCTATTTTATCACCTATATTTTCAGATGAATCCTCTGATGCGAAATATAATCCTTCTAATTCTAAATTATTAGGATAGAATAAATTCAATGAATTAATTTTACTATATAAAGAACTACTATAATTTCCACAACGAATTCGATAAATGACATTAATTTCGGATGAATTATCATTTGTTAATTTTATTACTTCACGTTTAGTAATAGGATCTCTATAGTCATTATCAAAATCTACGCTATATGGTAAACTTTCATCATCTCCATTACTTAATTTTTGATTATAGTTAAAAACATACTTATCTCCATCATCTATTAATTCAACAGCATATATAACATTATAAAGCGATAAGTTAGGCCTTGCACGGTCATATAGACCTATATTCAAATAATCAATGTTATTTACGTTAGTTTTTTCATTATTACTTAACTGCTTGTAATAATTGGAAATGAAATCACCAGATATTGATGCAGATATAGTATAATTATCATCCGACAGTTTACCAGATGTAATATTCAAACCCATTCTATTGATTACGTTTCTTCTATTAATATCTTCATCAGCTTTTGATGTGCTATTAAATGATGCTGAATTGAAATCATAATTTGTTGGTGATGTAGTGTAGTTAAGACCATTATATTCCAATTCAATAGAATAGTTAGCTAAGTTTGATGCAGAAACGTTTTCAAATTTATAGTATCCATTTTCATCGGTATATGTATTTATTACAGAATTTGTTTTTTTATTGACCAATTTGACTTTTGCATTACTAAAGCCCTCATCACTATAATTGCTATTTCCTTCTAAGAATCCATACTTATCATCTTTGGCGGACTCATTTTTCATAAGATAATATATATCATGCCAGCAATAACCAGACAATGTTATATTATCTATGGATGCCGCGCTTGCCTGAATAGCATTATCCTTTTCAAGTATTTTATTTGGCAATGCGCCACTAGTACTAAAAACTAATGCAAACGAAGTTACAGCACTCAATACTTTCAAAGCTAGTTTGTTCTTCATAAAACCACCCTTTCTCAATTATATTTCACAAAACAAAAAAGCAATGCGAAAAACGCATTGCCCATAACCTACTTATCTACAAGAACGTTAAGTTCTCGGCAACCGGCTGTCATACCCATCGGCTTAGACCCTTGGCTTTGCGTCACTACTTTTCAGTAGTTTTGCCTTTATACTATTTAATTTATTATACCTTTTTATAGTGGATTTGTCAACATTTTAATTATCGTCAATAATATTAGCCGATAATTTCTACTATTTGCACAACAAAACAGCAATCAATTTATCTAAACGATCAAGGTATACTCTTATTTATATGTAATCAACATACAATAAAAAACGCTTATCCTTTGCCATAAAATCTGATAGGCTTTTGGTGTTTTAGATAATATTATAACTTTAGTTCTGTTAAGGATTAATATTGAAAAAAAGTGGAAAATCGATTATAATCAAAGTATAATATAAAAACATAAGCAACACTTATAAGTGTATTAAGATGTCGGGATTGTAAATTTTTGATTTTGGGCAGCTGCATATTGTCTTAATCAGTATTATGGACAAATGTAATCTGAAATAAAGGTGGTAATGATATTGAACGATAATGAATTGAAATTAACAAATAACTTAACTATAACAGATATCAGCAAAAGTATTGATATTCCAGTCGGATTCAAATCAACTGGTGCAATGCAACTACTTAAAAATACATATAAAAAAGAGCAATCATCACAGATGGTCGAAGCGGCAATTAGTGAAAATCCATTTTCGTTGCAGTATGCCTCTAAAAGACTTAAAACATACGAAATCTGTTTAAAAGCTGTAAAATCAGAAGGAATGGCTTTGCAGTATGTCCCTAAAGAACTTAAAGACCGAAACCTTTGTCTTGCTGCTGTTGCGAGTGATGGATTGGCAATTGAATTTGTTCCAGTTGATTATATAGACAAAGAACTTGCTTTACAGGCAGTTAGTTCTGAACCAATAGGCTCGGCTGCAAGATTTTTCTTTCCTTATGTTTCTCCTGAAATGGAAAGAAACATAAGAAAAAAAGAAAAAGGAGTCTATCCAATAAAGTTTATTCCGGACAATATTATAGATAAAGATATTGTATATGCATCAGTAAATGCTCAACCACTTAGTTTAAAAAATATTCCAAAGCAGTATCGAACAAAGGAAATCTGTGATGTTGCAATATCAAAGAACGGAATCGCAATAAAATATGTGCCTGAAAACTATATTGATACGGTTATTGTGGACAAAGCACTTGATAATACATTCATGGCTTTTGACTATATACCAGATAAATTTAAGAATAAAAAAAGATGCATTAATGCATTCAACAGTGACATCAAAATGTTTAAGGATATTCCTCATAGGTATTTGACTATAGATATGTGTAAAGAGGTAATAGACTATATAGCAAATTTTAGAATTAAAAACGGTTATTTAGATGAGAAATTGCTAATAACAAAACTATTAAAAAACATTCCTCAGAAAATCATATCGGATAAAGCATTTATCAATTATATGTTAGCCGTGATAAATGAGGATGTTCTTAAGCAAATTATCGAAGTAAATGAGCAGAAAAATATCTTGGAACAATTTCTACCCAGTGCAACAGTTGATTATATTCAAAAAAAGCGAAAAGTTGTATACAATACAATTATAAAACTTGATGCTTCAGAATGTGATCTACCTGATTCAATTTATGAAGTAGAGCCTGTCTCATCATCAATTCCTCAAATATATGATTTTTCAGATGATAGAAATAATCAAAGAACAATATACTATATATCAGATCTCCATCTTGAACATCAATTTCATAATACATTTCCAGATGAAAAAGACGTAAAACTATCAAAGCTATATGAATATGTTGAGCAAAAAGTTGACGAAATGATCGATGGAATCAAACCTGCGGTTGACAGTTTTCTACTTATCGGTGGTGATGTTGCACATTCCTTTCCTGTTTTGTATCATTTTTACGAGTATCTTTCGGAAAAATGGGATGCGTACGAAATAGTGTCTGTTTTAGGGAATCACGAGCTTTGGTATGGTCATTATAATCCTGATGAAGTTCTTGTACCTCCATCTGTTGACTATATCTCTGCACAATATAATAGAACTATATTTGATAAATTTGGGATAAAAATGCTCCAAAATTCAATTTTTACTTTTCCGGGAGGATTAATAGACGAAAATACAATATTAAAAATGTCTGAAGAAGAAATCAAGCATAAATTAGGAACGGGTTTTATAATCCTTGGGGGAACTGGCTTTTCCGGATTATGCCCATTATATAATGCAAATAATGGACTGTACAGACATACTCTGCAAACTGTTGAAAAAGACATGATTCAAACCGAAAGATTTGCAACTGTCTACAATAAACTAAGCAGATGTGTAGGCGACAGGCGGATCATAGTATTGACTCACTGCCCTTATGATAATTGGACTGATCAACCACTAAACGAAAACTGGATTTACGTTAGTGGTCATACTCATAGAAACGGTATAATTAGACAATCGAATGGTGCTTTTGTGCTTCATGATAATCAGATTGGTTATTCTCCAAAAGAATTCAAATTAAAAGCATTTACTACTGCTAAATGGTATGGATATGATCCATTTTTGCATTATCTGGACGGCATATATAAGATATCAAGAGATAGTTATCTGTATTTTAACCTAACAAAAGGAATATATATTTCCAGTTTCAAGTCAAGTGACGATATCCTTATGTTAAAAAAGAACAAATTGTATATGTTCCTACTCAGAGATAATTTTGATAGAATATCCCTCTTGGAAGGAGGTAAAATTCGCCCATTGTCGCATAATGATCCAAGGTATTATTATATTCACATAGATGAATACTATCAAAAAATGAAGCAATTTCTTAAACCTATACATGATAATTTAAGTGCTATATCTGAAGAAGTCCAAAGGTTCGGAGGAAGTGGCTACATTCACGGAAGCATAGTTGATATTACGCCTTTTACACATTTATACTTGAATATTGAAGATAGTTCAATCATTCCTTATTTTGCTAAAAATATAGTCGATAAGTATCCTTATTCAAATGTTTCAACTCTTCTTTACGATAAAGCTCCTACACTCTTACCAGATTTCAATGAGCTTCAAAAATCTGGAAAACTTCAAATACTAAATAAAGTAAATTGTAATTTTCAATATTTTCCGGATACCAGTGTATATAATCCTTCAAACAAGTTAAGAGCCATCCAGTATATGTTTGACAATAATGTAATTCGCACTTGGTATGATGATCTCATTAAAAGTGAAGCGTTAACTTCTGATAGTTTGGATTATATAGACATATAAATTGATACATACAACTATAAGAATAGGGCGATTAACTCCATCGCCCTATTGCTGTTATCTCATATTACGACTCAGGATAATCCCTCGCTTTTTCCATTACCATCTTCGTCAAAGCCGTTTTTGCTATCTTATCAGGATCACCGTTAGGATGTATCCACTCACTTAGACTGTCTTTTCCAAGAATAAGCGGCATTCTGTCATGGATAGAGCTGACAGGTTCGACTGATTCTCTTGTTATCACCGCAAACATCGGCACCTGAACACCTCTATGCTCCTCAAAACGGTACAGTCCTGCAAGGTATGTGATTTCAGCCCCTTCCGGCTGTATCACATACTTTTCCTTTTTTATCTTATAGTATTCATTTCTATGATATAAGTCACCCTCTGATGGCGGTACGCCCCATTCATAATACCAGGATGCAGGGATAACGCATCTTCTCCTGAACCATGAATCCTTCCACAAGGGTTTTATGTCAGCGGATTCAATACGACAGTTTATGATGGGTCTAGATGCAGCTTCATGTGTAAATCCCCAAATCATAGGAAATACAGCTATTTTGCATCGTTTATCCGGTGCAAGCACAGCTGCCATATCAGTTGGACGAATATTTCCTGCCATGAATTTTGGCTTTGACATAGCATTTCCGATCTTGTCGGCAAGAGGTAATTTCTGCGCTTTATCTATGAAGTTCGACAAAGGCTTATAATCAGCATAAAACCAAGTACACATACTGGTCAGCACTACCCTTTGAACTCTATCTTGAATATATCCTGAATGTTTATCCTGAACCTGTCTTTGAAGACAAGCTCCTGAGAATAGCTGTCAAATATCCTCACTACACCGACCTTTTCCACATACTTACCGCCTGACTTCTTCTCATCGGGTACGAAGTAGGTAACGCTGATCTCCGGTTGTTCGTCCAAGCTGTCAAGCAGCCGGTTAAGATTATCGTTTAGCTCAGACATTTCGTCCTCTGTCATTACGGTTCTGCTGTCGGTCAGCCTTGCTGTCTCGGCTACTGCATCATCGTAACCAACGAGAGCTGCAAAAGGGCTGAACTGTGCTGCCCTGTCGCTCATGGACATAGGGTGCAGATCATCATACTGCGGACGAGTGAGGTGTTTTATATCGTCGTAATTATCGGGCATAGCGTGTTCACCTCTTTGATAAATAAACAGAATTAGCCAAATACCTCTTTTAGTATTATTGAAAGAGAGCCTTCTGTATAAAATTCAAGTGGGCATTTGCCAAAATTAGGCGCAGCATAAAGCTGATCAGCTCCGGCTTCTTTCAGTGCTGTAAGTATTCTTCGCAAGTCTTCATGTAGTTCATCGGTGAATAAGCGATCATCACTTTCTACATGGTCAACATAATTAAAACTTGGCAAAACCTGATTGGATTGCAGGCAAAATCTCCATATTCCCGAATTGCCATGAGAATCGATACCGTTAACATCAGCGCCGTTTTTGATCATAAGACAGAGCGTATCAAAAGCATCGTCAGCTCTTTCTTTGGTCGAGAAGAGCTTAAAACCCATATATTTACTATTGGTATTCCATCTGCTGCACATAACAGCCGCTGTGATAGCATCATGTATAACAGGAGTTCTCCACTCATTACAGCATGACTCATCTTCCATGAAATTCAGATCTGCCCCCATATAAATAAGATACTTGGCAATCTCAAAGTTTCCCGTTTTTAATGCTACTTGCAAGGGTGATTGTCCATCGTCTTTTTTGGGCGGTTGTTTCGCCACGCAATTTACTAATTCCGGTTTTTTTGTTATTATTTCTTTGAGCTCATTAAGTTCGTTATTTCTGATAGCTTTGAATAGTTTTTTCATCTTATCCTCCTATCTCAAGCTCGATGTCCACCAACGGTTTTATTGCGTTCCCGTGCCGTAGCACCTTCCGTAAAATTCGTACCTTTAAGAACGGCATTCTTTCCGAATTTGTGTTTGATCGTGAGCATCGCTTCCTGCAATGCTCTTTCTTTTTCAAGCGCCTTCTCATCATCCTCATGATTCTGTATGGTTTCCTCCGTATCGAACAGGGAAAGCTGTTCGTAGCTTTCACTCTCAGGCACATCGCTCTCCTTGATGACGTTGCAGGCAACAAGGCTGATCCGCCTTGCAAGTAGCGTTTTATCGAAAATACGGTCAAAAAGTGCCATTGTCGCTTCGACTATCTTCCTTGTGGACGATGTGTGCTTATCAAGATTCTGCGTACCGTGAGCGTGTTTGGGAACATTTCTGCCGTAACGGTCGGAAACCACTTCGCCCTGATAGTGACCGTCCGCAAGGCTCTCACGGTCATAGCCGACGGTCAGCACGATCTGATCAGTCACAAGCCCCTTATCCACCAGATCAAGCGACAGCATATCCGCCATTTCCCACACGATCAGCCGAGTACGCTCATAGTCGCAAGGCTCTTGCATGACTTGTCCTGATGTTATACTCTGATTTTCCGGACGGTAAGCCTTTACATCTGCTATGGTAGTTGGTTCAATGCCCCAAGCATGATCTATCAACAGCTCCGCATTCTTGCCGAAGAGCTTATACAGCTTGCCGATATGATAGCGGTCAAGCGACCATCTTGCAATATCCCCCATAGTGTAGATATGGAGTGTTTCAAGGCGTTTTGCTATGCCTGCACCTACTCTCCAGAAGTCTGTTATCGGTGTGTGCGACCACCATTTATCCTTATAGGTCTGTTCATCTAGCTCTGCGATACGCACTCCGTCCTTATCCGCCCGAATATGCTTCGCCACAATATCCATAGCGACCTTGCACAGAAACATATTCGGGCCGACTCCTGCAGTAGCAGTAATACCTGTTGTATCGAGAACGTCCTGTATCAGCATACGGGCAAAACCGTGACCGTCAGTGTTGTAGATGCTAAGATATCCTGTGGCATCAATGAAAACTTCGTCCACCGAGTATGCAAAAATATCTTCGGGAGCTACATATTTCAGGTAAATACCGTAGATCTGAGCACTCACTTTCATATAGTGCGCCATTTGCGGGGTTGCTACCACATAATCAACGGCGAGGGAAGGATTCTGCACAAGCTCCGAGTAAATGCAGCTCTTGTCAGTAAGCTGTCTGTTGGGTGCTTTCTTCTGCCTCTGTTCATTGACCTCTTTCACACGCTGTACGACCTCAAACAGCCTTGCTCTGCCCGAAATCCCGTAGCTTTTGAGTGACGGCGAAACGGCAAGGCATATTGTCTTTTCGGTACGGCTCTTATCTGCTACTACAAGATTTGTATTCAGCGGATCGAACCCAAGCTCTACGCATTCTACCGACGCATAAAAGGATTTGAGGTCTATCGCTACATATACCTTGTTCATGTTTCACCGTCCTTCGTTTTATCTATACACCGAAAGCAGAAAGAACATCTTTGACCTTATCGGGCATATACGGAACTCTCTTCTTGTTGATACTAACTTATTAGAGATAGTCTTCTTCATAATTCTGCTTTATATAAGCTGCCGCAGACTTGGCACTCTCAAATCTCACACAAGTTGGAAAACCTTCTTTTTCACGACAGTGCGACCAAGTCAGATGATAGATGCGCAGTTCGCTGAGTTTTGGCGAATAAAACAGCACATCATCATTTGCATCGCACTTTGCAGCCATGATGATCTCATCTGCGGCAAAGGGGTCATCGGGATCAAGTTCGCTTTTGAGTTCATTTACGAACCTGGCTATACTTTCCTTACTAAAGCCAAATGCGCTGCTATCCCACCAGATAAAGTCCTCGCCGTATTCTTTAGACATATCGTCAATAAGTTTTCTTATCGTATCTAACATTACAAGTCCTCCCTGATATATTAATTATCATATCCGTATTTCTGATATGCCTCAATATATTCAATTGAACTATACTTGCATAAACTCCGGTTTCGGCTCAGGATAGTCTATCGCTTTCTCCATGACCATATTCGTCAGAGCCTTTTTCGCTATCCTGCTGGGATCACCATCGGGGCGCACCCAATCACGCAAGCTGTCTTTGCCGAGGATAAGAGGCATCCGGTCATGGATAGAGCTTACAGGTTCAACCGATTCTCTTGTTATCACAGCGAACATCGGTATCTGGACACCTCTATGCTCCTCAAAGCGGTACAGTCCTGCAAGGTATGTGATCTCAGAACCTTCAGGCTGTATCGCAAACTTTTCTTTTTTGATGTTCCGCTGTTCATTTGCGTTATGGTAGCCGACCTCAGATGGCGGTATGCCCCATTCGTAGTACCAAGATGCAGGAATCACGCATCTCCGTCTGAACCATGAGTCTTTCCATACAGACTTCTGGTCCGCTGTTTCGATACGGCAGTTGATAAGCGGTTTTGGAGATGCATCGACAGTGAAGCCCCATATCATAGGAAACACAGCCATATTGCCTTGCTTGTTCGGAGCAAACACCGCTGCCATATCGGTAGGACGGATATTGCCCGACATTTCCGCTGATCTTGCCATAGTGTTCATTATGGTATTGGTCAATGGTAACTGCTGTGCCTTTGTGATGATCGGTGACAGCGTAGATTTTTCAGCATAGAACCATGTACACATGGTGTTCACTCCTTCCTTATTCCTGCGATAAATCAGAATTTGGCAGTCTATTTCCTATATGTGATCACCATTTTCTGTGAAAGTTTCTTTCCAATTTGATATATAAGCCAACCAATGACTCGTTTAAAATGCGTCATTGGTATACCTGGTGCATATCTCATACCATTGTATTTCGGCCAAAAGTTATTATCCTCAGTGGGATATTCTTTTTCACCCTTATTATCGACGCATATGGCTTGAAATAAATTAAACGGTATCAGCACGCCCACTCCCGGAACATGTGCTTTTCCGGATTTCACATCAAGGTAAAATTTCTTCGTGATATCATATGTCCTTCGCAGATCCTTCTCAGTTGGCTTGTAGTCATTCCAGCTCAGTGCAGTTATCGGAAGCTGGTAACACTTATTAAAGCCCCACCCGGGCAAAGTTGCTGCCAAAGCTTTTGTTGTACTCTCAGCAGATACACCTCCGGTTGTACTGATTATAAGGGCCTTCTTTTTGAAATATCTCGGCCTATGCAGCATAAATGCCATATGATCTGTAAAATTTTTCATAATCCCAGGCAAATGCCCCTGAAAACAGGGGATAGAGAAAATAACCGCATCGCATTCTTCTATCATATCTATTATTGGCTGCATCTTATTATGATGCGGACAAGTTTTATGTCCTTTGCGAAAACAGTTACTACATCCAGTGCAGAATGGGATATTTATATCTGATAAATGTACTTCACAAAACTGGACCGTATTATCAATTTTCTGAATATACTTCTTTGCAATCTGAGTTAGCCGCCATGTATTCCCTTTGTGTGGTCCACCATTGAAGATCAGTATTTTCATATACAATTACCTCATTCTTGCACAAATTCCGATTTGGTTTATACGAGCTATTCCTCGCATTACTTACATTACAAATTATACCACAATCAGCTCTGATTTTCAATCTGGTATAAAAAAACGGGAGCAACCCTAAGTCAGTTGTTCCCGTTGTATTATCAAAGATCTACCTTATCAGAGTAATCGCCGTTGATAACGTAATAAACCGCTTTATCTTCCGGCTTGATGTAAAACTCGATAGAATTAACACTGCCCTTGAATTTATTCTTATAATCAGCTTCAACAGCCTTCTTGATCTCTGCAAGATCAAATTCATCGCCAAAGAACTGAATCTTAACTGTCTCTACAGGAGCAGTTGCGTTCTTGACTGTTTTTTCTGTCTTTGCAGTGTTCTTAGTTGTTTTAGTCTTAGTAGTAGTTTTCTTCGCAGCTGCAGTCTTTGAAGCATCTTTTGTTTTAGCTGCCGGCTTTTTAGCAGGAGCTTTCTTTGTCGCAGGCTTCTTTTCTGCCGATTTCTTCTCTTCAGTCTTCTTCTCAGACTTAGGAGCAGATACTTCCTTTACAGCTTCATTAATAACTTCGTTTGTAGCTTCTGTCTTAACTTCGGTCACAGCTTCTATCTTTGTTTCAGCTACGGGTACATTTGTGGTTTTGGTTGTCTTGGTTTTTGAAGTAGTTTTCTTTTCTTTAGCAGACTTTGCAGGAGCCTTTGCCTTAGCTGCCGTTTTCTTTTCGGGAGATTTTTTGGCAGCAGTTTTCTTTGCAGGCTTTTCAGCTGTAGCTTTCTTTGCAGTTTCCTTGACAGCTTCAATTACAGCTTCTGTCTTAGTTTCATTCACCGCTTCTTTCTTAACTTCAGTCGCAACTTCTGCTTTTACTTCAGCTGCGGGTGCTTTTATGTTTTCGGTTTTCTTTTCTTCTGCCATTGCTATTACCTCCAATAAAATAATTTGTGATTACATTATACAATATTACTTTCTTTCTGTCAATCCGTTTTATAATATAAAATTCATTGTTTGGCAGTATTTTCAAGGGAATTTAGAATGTGGGTGTGTCACGCGTGACACAGAGCTACAAATAGTACTGTGCATAGATTTCCCAAATACGCTCTGATAAAAAAATATTATTTTCACTTAATTGATATAATACACATGCCTCTTCAAATGAAAGCTGTTGAATAGAATGAAATTGTGTTATAGAATCCAAATAACATGAATAACAATCGCTATTTTCACTATCTTTTATAATCTTTTTAACCATTTTATGCTCTGCCTCTCGGTTGTTAAACAGGTATTTAACTAAAAGTTTTAACCCATCTCGTTCATTACAATCATCGTCAGAAAACCTATTCTCGAATACACTATCTATTGCACTTATAATTTCATTACGTATCTTTTTTTTCATACCATATTTATAAACCAATGCATACAATATGTATACCGATTCACTGTAATTCTTAATGACATAATCATTAGGTGATTGAAACAATATAAACTCTTTATCTTTTTCTGGGGAGGCACGGCTCTTTAGCCCCATCCCAGTAAATAATTTCAAATAGTCATTCAATAACTCATTATTTGAAATATCAATTGCAAAATCATATACTGCTATTGGAGTTGTTTCTTGGTTTTTATCACTCTCATTTTTTGGCTTTTTATGTTTGTTATTGTACTCGCAAATTATATCTTGAAGCCCATATAATTCTAAATGATTCAATTCTCCTGTCTTTACATTTTTATACTCAACATATTCTGTGTTAGGAATATCATAATCATCATAAAAACAAATTTCATTATTAATATGAATTTCCTTGTCAGATAATTTATTATACTTGAGTAAACATACCCCCAAAGATCTTGAATAACTTAAAACTCTTCTGTCATTCGCACCATTAACTTCCTTTCTTATTTCATTTGCAATAAAAATATCGAGTTCATTCTTATTAATTATAGGTAAATCCTCATCCACTAATCGATAAATTCTATGTACTCCATCTGAACTATCATTGTCTTCTATCCTAAAAATCATTTATATCACCTCCAAAAAGATCATTGATGCGAATTGAGAATATTGTTGTGTCACGCATGACACAGAACGATTCCATTATCCTTTGAAATCTTTACCAGAGACTTGTATACTTCTGAACTATGATCCATATTTTCCCCTGTTATAATAGTATGCGGCTTAATAAAGGGGTAGTTTCTTCCCTTTTCTTCTTCAGAAATTTCAGTGTTAAATCGTATAAGTCTCCATTCGCCTTCTTTAGAATATGGCAGCATATCCTTGGTCAGACATGATAAATGATGCTTTTTAGTATAAGAATCAAATGATTCATCATCCCTGTAATCTTCTGAAGAAAAACATATATCCGTACATTTATTTCTGGATTCTACGTACCGAACAGGGTAAATGAAAAAACCTAATTCAAGACTGCGAACAATTAATTCATTTGTATCGAAGACGGCACAGAAACCTTTTGAATGATCAGCATATTCCTCCCACATTTCTTCTGAATAATTCTCGGATATACAGGCAATTAATGCTTCATCCCTAAATCTTTTACTAAATTCTATGAAATCCGGGTGAGAGTCCATTGTCTGCCCAATTTTATTGTGAAAATCGTCTGTCATAAACGGAAGCAACGGCTCATATTCATCACGCTTATATACTTCAACAAAATACTTTGAAAGAGACTTGTTGTCGGAAATATATGCACAATCTCCATTGTCATTATAACCCGATGGACGACACATATATATTTCTGAATTTCTTATTGCTTCAATTGAGTGCGGTCTCGGACGATAAAACTTGTATAGTCTTGTATGTTTTTGAGCCAAATTACCGATTAGTTTAACAGCAGTATCAACTTTATTGTCTTTCAGAGCATATTCGACAGCTGATTTTCTTAGATTCCATTCTTCACGAGACATGTATTTAAAATATTTTTTATCCATTTTCTATCACCTGTATCTTACGTTTTATCAGTATTAGTTAAAATCAATCTATCTTTCAGCTCGTTTGATAAAGCTTCAAGCCTTTGATTGAAGAAAGTCATGTAATCATTATTATTTATTCCTGATGTTTCAGGATCGCCAATCAAATGTGACTTTAAAGAGGAAGCCAGGTCATTATTTGTAGCCTGATACTCTCCGATATACTTTGACGGTGCTCTGTCACGAATGGATCGCTTATTAAGAAAATCATCAACGATAGTGATGTTAGCTATGTGATTTACAAGCCATTCCGGAACATCCGGCTGATTCTTTTTCATGTAGGCCTTCGGGAAGAAGTGATGATAATTCTTGCTGGTAGCGATTTTTAACCAGGAATTGTCAATGGTGACAAGAGAATTATCAATGAACGATTTAGGCTGCTGATACGCAAGTATACAGAGTAATCCTTTGATATAAGCAGAACCTACACTGAAACTTCCTCTTGATTTTATGCTTTCCGGTGAAACATCAACGGATTCTTCATAATCCAATTGTTCTTCTGCAAGGATCTTATCTATACGCTCAATATCCTGTGTTAGCTTTGATTCTGATGCGCTTGAAAACCTTTGGTTTATGATACAACGCCAGAAGTAGTCCTGAAGAAGCTTTTGCTGCTCTCCAACGGGTTTATCCTTATGGTTATAGAAATAATATGTGAATGGAACAAGAAGTGAATCGTAAGGAAGGATCTGTGAAACAGGGATACGATAGAAAGAACGGAAGTAATCTACAGCACTTTCAAATGCACTTATAACATCATCCCATTTTTCAATAAAGGATTCTTTTTTTAGCTTGAGGATTCTTTTTTTTGTACAGTCTTTTGCAAGACAAACTGAAACTGACTGAAGAACGGTAGAACTTGAAATGGTTTCATATCCGATATTTGAAAGCTTATCGATAAGCTCATCATATTTTTCTGATAAGTCAAATTGTTTCTCTTCGTCATAAGTTTTTGCAACCATAATTTCAAACAGCGTCAGAGATTTACCACCTACATTGATTCTGGTGAATATTTCTGTTGCAATATCAATAGGTGCGTTCTCAACTTCAATAGTAGCATACTGATATGTTTGGAATGAAATTCTGTATTTGTCGATTTTCTCTCCGTAGTCCGGATACTGCTGATACACTTTGTATCCACTGTTAAGGAGCGAAACGATACTGATAATATCTTTTTCATTATGCCCTTTGGTATCTGTAAGAACAATCTGTTCGTCGGTTTTAGCTGACAAATCAATATAGATATTGCTGTAATCCACTTCATTACCGGATTCGTTAATTATCTTGGCTCCTTTTAACGCAACATAAAGACTCGTCATGCGCTGCTGTCCGTCAAGAACATACTGAACCATATCACCGGCAGGCGTATCAGGAAAACTCATTTCTCCAATATTACGAACACTTCTTAATCTTTCGTTGGTTTTCCAAATGATAAATGAACCTATCGGATAACCTTTGAGGATACTATCAAGAAGTCCTGCGGTTTCCTCTATACTCCAGACAAATTTACGCTGAAACTGCGGAATTTTGATGCTCCCCTGTTCTATCTTAGCTATAAGGCTTTGATAGTTCATTGAATCAGGCTTGGACTGATAAATATATTCTGAATTAGGCATGGTTAAGTTCCTTTCTGCATTAGTGTGAATCACATATATAATAATTATATCACAAAGTACTAAAATTGTCAACGAGTTAACTTGGAAAAATTGGTTAATTCGCTAATTGTTTTGAAGCCGAATATAGTTCACAAATACATACTCGGTTAAACTGATTAAATAGAAAACCCGGCATTGCGAATTCACTACAATGCCGGATTGTTCAGATTTTAGTCTTGGTCACTATGTTTTCTACATTATCAAAACCAATCGAGATTTACTTTATGACTATTTCAAAAGCTCTTTTGTTTATATTGCTTGTATCCCATTCTCCGTTGACTCTAGCGCAAAGAACTACTTTATAAGTACCAGAAGGGATCTTTCTAGAAGTGTATGTGTTCGAATTTCCCGGCATATAAGCATGAACCTTCCATTTGCCAGCCAGAAATACAGCTATACCGTATTTTTCAGCACCGTCAACAGGCGTCCATTTCAATCTGAACTGTCTGCCCTGAACTTCTGTAGTTACTACAGGATATTTCTTTTTCGCAGGAGCTTGGACAGCATGTACTACGTTATCGATATAGGAATCACTGCATACAGAGCATGTGTGAAGATCGTAGCCTACCTGCGTGGTGGACGGAGCAATTGTATTAACGGTGTACTTATGACCGGTTGCAGGGACACTTTCAGTGTAAGTATTTCCACAAGAACAAGTATAAACTTTCATACCTTCTTCAGTACAGGTTGCTGGTATGATTTCTTCTGTGTAATCGTGCTCATGCTTTGGTTTAAATCTGCATTCGATTTTTGTTGCACCACTTTCCTTGGAACTTGTCCATCCGCTCTTCTTTATGTACTTATATAGCTCTATTTTTATTCGGTCCTGATAGACATAATGTTTATACCAGGCTTTGCACCTATAATCATGATAACCCCATGTGCCGTCACATTGTTCCCCGGATTTACAGAAAACGGGACTGCCACCTGACCATGCAAGTACATAATAAGGATGACCATTATCATTTCCGCTTGATGTTACATGAATCCACTCATTAGGAAGCGGTATCTCATCGTAATGAGAGAACTTAGAAGTTTGTTCGTAATTGCCCTCACTTCCTATCTTCGCTCCAGGAATACACCAATGATAATAATACTCTCTTACAAGTACTCTTGAATCGGATGTGGCAAGTTCATTGACTGATGTATACTGACTCCCGGAATTCTGCCATTCGTTTTTAACTTTCTCAGTTTTTGTCCATCCTTCTCCGGGAGAGTCCTTCTGTGTCTTTTCGTATATACTGTTATACTCTATAGTGTATCTATCAGAATCTACTTCCGCTGGAAGACCATCACAATAGTACCACCCATCGTCATTGAGCGACGGAGAATCAGTATACTGATCCTTATATTCATCATTACATTTCGTGCATTTGTGTAAGGTGTATCCCTTATCTATAAAGGAAGGTGCTACAACAGTCTTAACATAGCTGTGACCTGTGGCAGGAATGCTTTCGGTATACGATGAGCCGCACGAACAAGTATAGGTACGTACACCTGCATCGATACATGTCGGCTGCTTAGTTACTGAGCTACCGTAGCTATGAACATGAGGCGTTACCCAGTCAGGTCTTATATAGCCCCAATATGGATTCGAAAGACCGGTATAATGATAAGTAATCTTCTCTACGGAATGAAAGTTAAAATTCTGGTGGTAATGGCATCTATCTGCCTCATAAATCGCAACATGACCTAACTGATTGCCGCTACTTCCGGAAAACACAAGTATATCACCGGGTTGCGGAGTGCCACCCTTAACACGCGTCCAGCCCTGAGGGAGATTATTCGTGGCATAGTCCTTTCCGTTTCCAGTCGCCACAGTCACTCCAAGATACGAATAATACGCTTTGATTAAATCGACGCACTGGGCTCCGTATACCCCATCATAATCCACTGATTTACCGACCATGCTTCTCACCCAGTCAAGAGCTTCTGCCTGTGTGTGAGCAGTATAAGCATTGGCTTTTGACGGAAAAATAGCAAGACTAACTATCATCATCAACGCCATAACCAAACTCGATAATCTTTTTTTCATTTTAGTCCTCCTAACATTGTTTATTTTTGTTGTGCCTTGATATAAAGCCCTTATTATTAGGTGTCGTCGTATCATCCTCCCTTCGCTTGACATTTTCATACAATAGTATATAATGTATAGTAAAGTGGTATTTCAATTTAATTCCTGTACATAGTGTACCATATTTTGTTATAGATTATATTCACCTATTTACTTTCACCATACTTGGTAAAAGAGTAAAAGATTACATCTGGAATTCTACACTTTTCTTTTCTTGAGCTTGATTGTATTATAGCACATTATTAGGCTCAAGTCGTCAAGTAATACTTGACTTTTTATGGGGGGCTTAATATGTCAATAAAACAAAAATTCATGAAAACTTTTTCAGTATCACAGTATCCGGACAGTTATGAATATGAAATAATATTGCGCCTACGTAATTGTTCTATTTGCTCAATAATTTCTGACATAGTAAATTACTTCGATCATAATGTATCTTCCTCTGACAATACCCTTGATGACTTAAAAAAAGAATTACAAAAACTTCAATGTTATTATCGTGAGATCGAATCTAATGCTCAAAAAGTATTCGGCCTATGTTATTCTAAATGTATTCCGTGTGCTGAATCCTCAAATGAGATTTACGAAATCCTAGAAGATGTTCACCGATATAAAAAAATTTTTGATAAAATATTCGAGGAATGGAAAAAATCCCTCAATAAAACTATTCCATTATTAAATAGTATATCTAAAGACTTAAACGACTTTATAGAATTACTGATTGATAGATATGATGCTATTGTTTATCTATTTGAGAATTATTTTAACATCTTTATTGAAAAACCTGCCCGTGAAATGCTTAACTTGATTAAAGCGTTACAACAGAATGCGCACAAGGATGGTTTTTCAAGAAATAGACACAAACATCTAAATCTTTCTGAAACTGACCGTACAGAATTTTATAATCTCTCTCATACCATGTCGTTCAATTCGCTACTACTTAAGTATATCGATGAAGCCGGAATGACTGATGCAAATGTATATAAAGCTGCAGGAATTAGCAAGCAAGTTTTTTCTTATATTCGTAATAATAAGCTTCATTCTTTAAAAAAGGAAAATATTGTATCTATTTGTATCGTCCTAAAGTTAGATATGGAGAAGACGCAAAGGTTGCTTGCAAGTTGTGGTTACGGCTTATCAGAGTATGTAGCCTTCGATAAAATTATCAGTTTTTGTATAAGTAACGATTGTTATGATGTTGATGAAATTAACGAGTTACTTTACGAATACGATCAACCAACAATTTGTGGTACAACATAACGATTATTATAAAAGGATCTCACAAAAATGTGAGATCCTTTATCTTCGTTATGGTTTCACCAGCTTGCCTTTTTTCAGAAGTTTCAACATATACACATTTTGTTCACTTCTCCCCGAATAGCTTCCATATTTTGCTACAAGATTATTAGCATTATAAATCTTCCGCCTAAACGTCAAGCTAGTATCCTTTACGCCTATTGATTTCAAAGCATCCACCACGCTCGTGTACGACGATTTACAAGCTTTATAGTAAACCTTTTTTGCTTTCTGCTTCTCTTCCTTCTTTGCTTTTTCGTCTTCGAGGGCCTGAATATAACGTTTGTATGCGGCATCAAGTTTTTCGTCAGCTGGCTGTAACTCAATAAGAATGTTACCACCCTTATGTATTCCCAGGAAAAGAGTAACTTTGAAACCTCTGGTTTTGTATTTCTCTGAAAGCTCCGTAAGTTTTACTCGTGCCTCTCTGCACTGTCCTGCGTAGTTTCCAACTCCTGAGAAAAGCGAAGTGAAAATGCCCAATGGAGATTTGTATCCAAATTTCTTCAAAATACCGTTACCTAAAGATGTAAGGTACGAGGCGGGTTTTAGGCCTATCCCTAATTCCATCTGCTTACAATACTGGCAGAACGCGTCAATATCATCATCTGAGTTCATTTTGAATGTTATCGAATTGGAAACAACCCAAAATTTCGATACATACACACCGTGACTACCGCTTCTTTTGCCAGGTGTATAATCGGAACTTGCAGCGCTTGCTGTGATAACTGTCGATGCGCAAATGTTGTTGCTGTTTCCTGTCGGAACACTACCAATCATCATTGTTCCCATCATTACAACTGCCAGGATACCGCTAAAAAATTTTTTAACTAACATTTTTAATTCCCTCCATTAAATTTAAGTATTATAACGTTATTACGATACGATAATTTAGGTTTTCACCTTCCTTCAATTATATGTTTCAAGACTACTACTTCAGTCTTTTTGCCATTTTCCCCATCTTTCTTGATCTTATTATATCACATACTCATAAAACGTGACAATATCACGAAATCTGACCACAACAACACTATTTCTTACCACTTTTCTTACATATAATACTTTTACTGTTTTTACTAAAAACAAAAAAGAACCTAACGCTAATTATGTAGCGCTAAGTTCTCTATAGAATCTTTTCTTATATTAAACCGGTTTGATTTATAGATTATAAAAATATACTAATTATCTCTGCTCGCATATCTGCTGTTAGTAACGATGAGTTTAAAATCATCTGTCTTATCAAGCTTATCAACGACTTTCGACTTGATTATTCCTGTTATTGTACTTGAATATATTTCAAAAAGTTCCTCGGAAACTTCTTTGGGAGCACATCTCAGTAGAATTTCTAAAGTACCAACATCACAAAATATGCGATTATTCAGAGGATAATTATAGTCATTATCAATAGCCTTATGATGTTTTTCCGGATTTTCCAGCAGCATGTGCATATCCTCAGGGGCACCGCTTTGTACATCGTAATACATGATCTCAAAGCCAAAAAGATCTACATCATAATAGGATTCCAAGAACAGTCTGGCAAACTTTTCGTTCCGCTGAAGCAGAGTCTGTGATATCATTTTTCCTGAATGCTTTGCGAAATCAAAAACAGCCGCTTTAGCTTCTTTGATGTTCTCATAACCTATAAATAACAGTAAACCCGGTTTGTAGTCATCCCCGCATAATTCAAGATATTTCAATTTGCTATCCTCATTGTATGTCGCAAATAAGCGAAATTCTGAATCTTCCGTTTTGATGTGTTTGATTACTTGTTGTCCAGTTAATGGATGATCATACGTATACATATTAGATCTGTAACTGTATAATATTTTCAATGCATTTTCGTCTGTATCACACATATTATTAATTTCAAATTTGCCCGGCATATAACAGAGAGGAACTAATATTTCGTCACAAAACATAAATTCTTTAAATACTTCATCTGAATAATACATATAAGTACCTCATTATTGTATCAATGCATCAATTCAAATAAGTTTTTATAAAAGGCCTTTAAGGATCTCATCTTTTTTAAAAGGTCTGGTAAATTTGCCATTGGAATAATCAATGAATTTCTGTTCCCAGCCATCTTTAAAGACTCCCCTTTTAATGACCTGATTACCGTTATCCTCGCAGTTATGAAGTATATCATCAATATTCATGGATAGATGAGCGTAAAGTTCAGGCTGTTTATTCTTGCAAACTATAAAGCTTGGACGATCATCATCAGCCCATTCATCATCAGGAATATAGTACGTTCCGTCTTTATCAATCTTATATTTAGAAAAAAGCGGAATATACATATCAACCTTGATCGTTTCTTTGTCAGATTTATCATCAGGGAACTTACACTGCAGATAAGCATTAGATAAAGCAAAATCAGCCAGATATACATTAAAATCAGCATCTTTTATAACTCCGTCTTTGATTAAATTCATTATTACCATTAGTCGTGTGAAGTTATACTGAAACGGATTTGTGCGATCAACATTATCCGCTGAATAGCGTGGACGTAGCTTATAGTTTATCATCTCACGCATCTGATCAGATTCCGGATTCGCTAATACAAGATCTATTCTTTTACCACTCAAAGCGCTTCTAAAATATTCTTGCCAGGTTTCTTCATAGTTTCTTCCAATACGGCCTGATGCCAGAAACGTTGTGCCTGCATAACATATTTGGATGATATGCGATGCATCAAGCATACGATTTTTCAGCGAGTATTCTCCGTCAAGGTTATCCAGCTCTTTTCGAGTTGAAATGTAAATGTTATTTTTGATGTCGATGCTGCTGTTAGGAGTTTTAAATATCCATTCAGGTGGAGCTTTTTGAACAGGGGCCTTTAACATATATCCAACTTTACGAGAATTTTCTATAAAATGATTTTCTTCATCTCCTATTAAATTTCTAAGTTTTTTAATAGGAGCGTAAAGGTTTTCTTTTCCATTACCGTTAACGTTAGACTCTCCCCATATTTCTTCTACTAATTGATCGTAGCCAATCACTTCATTTGGATTATTATAAAAAGCTTTAATAAGGTTGCATTGATATCCGTCTGTAATTTTTTTTACGTTATGAGTGCTATTATAATAGATATTTAATTCTGTCATGTCAACATACACATCATTGGTGAACCAAACGCCCATTTTCATTTCCTCCATTCTTATTGTATAACATACTATAAAGTAATGACATTTAGGTTTATTTTCATTATATCATTTTATAGTTTCATTTTCAATCTAAATTGCAAATAAAACACTTATACATCTTACAAGATTATAGTAAACAATTTAAATAAATATATTGACTTATTTGAAATTTTGTGATATAATCACTAAGGATATTTTTGGTAATACCCAATATTTTATGAATAGGAGTCCTAGATATGAAAAAAAAAGCTACTGAGCGCAATACTGGCTTTAGCCATTGTTACAGCACCGTCACTCGGATTTGTAGAAAATACTGATTCTCTTGCACCTAACTGTCAAATAACAGCCTCAGCTGCACAGGCCAAATCAGGCTGGGTTAAAGAGGGCGATAATTGGTATTATTACATTGGTGGTTATAAAGCAAGAAGCAAATGGATACAAAGTAAAGGAAAATGGTATTATTTAAAATGGAACGGCGTAATGGCAACTGGTTGGGAAAAAATAACAGGTTACTGGTACTATTTTGATACAGTAAATGGAGATATGTATTCCGGAAGATGGCTTGAAAAGAAAATAAGTCCTAAAAAATCTGATTGGTACTATTTAGGGAATAGCGGAATTATGTATGCTAATCAATTTTTATTTTATAATGACAAATGGTATTATTTTGATAAGGACGGCATAATGCTCAAAAATAGGATGAACTATTTCATCCCTAATCACGGAATATGGAATTTTCATGCAGATGGACATGGGGAAAGAAAAGCATAATCTACAGATACCACATCCTCAATAATTATTTTTACATTTGAAAAAAACCACTGCAGTATTGTCCCTAAACGTAGCATTGTTTAAGGTATCTGATAAAAAAATGTTAATAAGCAAAGATGGACGGATATGATATCTGTCCATCTTTTTTATATAGAAATAATGAAGGTAAAAGAAAGTATCTAAAAGAACTACTTGAATCATCATTACAATAGTACTGTGTCAAGCGTGACACAGTACCAACTGCATGTTGATTTTTTTCTCAAGTATGTTATAATTATTTATATAAACTATTGAGCGAAGGAGAAATTTTATGGAACAAGTAATACTTAAAGATTTGTTTCAACAAAGAGATGATCGAAGCACAAGCCTATTTAAATATGCAATAAAGCAGCTTTCACGCTGTCGATTTTCTTGCACGGAAGAACGTTGTGAGCTGATAGCTCTTTACAAAGAAGAGAAATATAGAGTGATCGTTACAAATGAAGTATCTTTACAGGAAATCCGAGAACGTATATTTTTGTTTAGCATCAATGATGAACCCTCCGTGAAATATTTTATTGAAGCTATGATGCTGTTTATAATTGAAAATTCCGAAAACACTTTAATGTCTGCACTTAAAAAATATAAAAATAAAAACTATATGCCGGGTAAAAAGTACAATGATAAATATTATTATAAGTTTTATAGCAAAACTCCGTTGAAATCTTCTTTGAGGGATTCATATAACGCTAAATGGATAGATTATGAAAAACAACTTGAAAACGGAAATATCATCTTTGATGAATTAGGAGTTGCAGGATTATTTGCAATGTCTGGTGATACTTTATTCAAGGCTTTCAATGAAGTAGTCAAGGAATGTTATGGAGGCAGTTTATTTATTTTAAGGTTACTGGATGATCAGGAATATTTCTGTGATGGCAAAGAAATAATAGGCGAAAGGTTTGAAGTTATTAAAAAATATGATTTAGAAAATCCCAAAATAAACGAAATCGGGGACTTTGTAAAGGAAATGATAAAAGAAAATACGAGAAAGCACGAATTGTTGCTGGCAGAAAAAGATAATAAAATAAACGAACTAAATCACGCTCTGTCTGAACTTCGAGAAGAGAATACTGCTCTATTTAAAATTGCATATAGAATTCGTTCCCAGAGAAATATAATTATAGGGCTAGTTCTTTTAGTTCTTTTAATGTTCTATATTATACCAACAATACTACAACTATTCTTATAATTATTTAAAAGGAAGATTTTCTCATTTCCTTACTTAGAATGTGTCACGCGTGACACAAATCACTTTCATTGACTTTTCCCCTATAAAGTGGTATAATGAACGAGAAAGAAACGGAGGAAAACATATGATGATAGCGACTGCCACAGATATGCAGCTTAATTTCAGCAAGTATCTTCAAGCTGTTCAGCAGGGGGATGAGGTAATAATCCTAAAAAATGGAAAAGAAGTTGCAAGACTTATCCCCTATGATGCCAGCATTTCTTTCCTCACTGATTCTCTTATGGGAATCTTGCAGAATGATTATGAGGACAAGGCTATTCATGCAGAAAGGACAGATCATGAAGATCTTAGTTGATACGGGAACAATTCTTGACGTGCTTTGTAAACGCCCCGAACACTTTGTCGTCTCATCAAAAATATGGAAATGCTGTGAGATTGGTCTGACCGAAGGGTACATTTCTGCATTGTCTGTTCCCGGCATCGAATATATTCTCCGTAATGAATTCGATAATATAAAAGCGGCGCAGATAATAAAACAGATAACATTTATCTTTAAAGTAATAGAGCTAAAACCTTCCGATCTGAGAGACGCCTCTGAAATGTATTATTCCGACCTTGAAAATGCTGTTCAGATGTGTCAGGCTAAAAGAATGAAACTGGATCTTATTGTAGCAAAAAAGCCTGTATATTTCAGGGACAGTAAGATTCCGGCATTAAAACCTGAAAAAATTCTCGAAGAAATTACAGGATATGCTTTGAAGGACGGGACAAAAGCTACGAGTTCTCCTTATCACTATGGAGCAGCAAGTATAACATCATCTAAAACCTATTCAATAGATGAGATGCAGATAAGCTTTGATGATTATCTTAACGGAAACGTAGAAGAGTATAATTGCGGATAAAGGAAGAAACATGAAGATATTATCAAGTTCAGAATGGGCCGTACAATGCGATATGTTGAGTTCGTATAGTAAAATAGTAGATAAACTTGTTGAAGAAAAGAAAGAACACCTTGATACGATCCAAACATATAAAAAGGTATGTGAGTTATTGGCTGCTCACAAAAATTACAGGCTTTGTACTATTACTAATATAAAGGACAAAAACAGTGAAGCTTCGGAAAATGGTCGTGATACAATAGTAATATTGGTAGACAGACGAAAAGAAGTTTCAAATGATTCTTTGCGAAGTTATCCCCTGAATTTGAATACGCTGATAAACAACGGCGGAGAAATTGAATTGTATGCCATCAATTCTGATATGTATTATAGTATTAAACATCAAACTGAACTCTGTGGTAAAAGTAAAATCCCATACATAGAAGCTTCAATCGATTATTCTGTAGAGGAAACAACAGTTAGAATCGACGAATTTCATAGCAGAGTTTCTTTTTATGATTACAGAGGGAAAGGATACGGTTCCCTCTTATTAGATAGTATGGTTTCTTTTCTTAAAGATGAAGAAAAGAAAAAATCTCCGTCTATACCTATTAAACTCATCGGTATGCTTTCCTACGTAGATATAGATGAAGAAAAGGATATCGAAATCAGGAACGGTTTCTATGAAAGAAAAGGATTTAAGCTGAAGAACATGAGCAAAGACGGCAAGGATGGAAAAATAGAAGCTATGCTTGAAGATATCAAGACAAAATCAAGGAATAAATAAAAGTTACATATTATAATATATAACGGCTGTGAAAACAGAGATAGGAGGTTTCAGCTATGGAGAAAAACAGACTTGAAGCGTTTAGCGATGGAGTGCTGGCAATCATTATTACTATCATGGTTCTGGAATTAAAACAGCCTGCGGGTGACAAGCTCAGCGATCTTTTTGATCTTGCGCCAACACTGCTTGCGTATCTGCTCAGCTTTGTGTTTGTGGCGATCTACTGGGTAAATCATCACATCATTTTTCACGATGTTAAGACTGTAAATTATCCGATACTCTGGTGCAATATCGCATGGATGTTCGTTATGTCATTCATTCCATTCACAACCGCCTGGATAGGTGCGCACCCAACTGCTTTTGCTCCCGTATCATTGTACTTTCTGGATATGCTGCTGGCTTGCCTGACGATCCACCTTCTGATATATCTCATCGCCCGTGAAAACGGAACGGCAAAGGACTTCAAGCTTGGTCCGCGCAACATTATCAGCATTGTTACCTATACATTAGCGTCATGCCTCGGCGGGTTCTGCCCGAAAGTGGCATATATCATCGTAGCCGCAGTATCAGCGTGGTGGATATTCCCGGAAAGAAACAGATGAAAAAGCATTTTTCTCTCACTAAATTATTGTCGAATAAGAATACCCCCGCATACCGGTGATGCGGGAATTACTCATTTCTCTACGCTGATCGTCACGACCAATTTGATAAAGACATTGATTATATACTCACACTACTCAAAATCACAGTATTTCGCCGCAAAACATTCAATCGAAAAAGTCGAAGTTAAAACTTCAGATACGTTCTCGAACGATTACCAGAGTTTTTTTAGTATACTTAAAAAACTATTGACTAAAAGGATATTTTTGTGGTATACTAAAAACTAAGGAGATGATACAATGGTTCTGCGTAAACAATATCTTGACAGGCTGATTCGCTTGAGAGATAAAAAAATCATTAAGGTTGTTACCGGCGTTCGCAGATGTGGAAAGTCAACGCTTCTGAAACAATTTGAACGATATCTTCTGGAAAACGGAGTCGTTGAGGAACAAATTATTTCAATCAATTTTGAGGACATCTCATTCGATTATTTATTGGAATACCACGCCTTGTATCAATATATCACTGAAAGGTTGCTTACCGACAGGAAAACATACATTTTCTTAGATGAAATACAAGCAGTTTCTGACTTCCAGAAAGCCGTGGACTCACTGTTCCTAAAAGACAATGTGGATATCTATATCACCGGTTCCAATGCACATATGTTATCCGGCGAACTTGCAACACTTTTATCCGGAAGATATGTGGAAGTACCGATGCTGCCACTATCATTTTCAGAGTATGCAGAATTGGTTGGCGGCGACGTCAGGAGTGCTTGGAAAAAATACTTCACAACCGGAGGTTTTCCGTATGCTTCACAGATAGAAGATGAAGAGATTCGTCGAGATTATCTTGATGGAATCTATCACACTGTTTTATTGAAGGACGTAGCTGCAAGGAGAAGGATCAATGACATTGAACTTCTGGAAAGCATCGTCAAATTCCTGTTTGATAATGTTGGTAATATAGTTTCCTCTAAAAAAATTGCAGATAGTTTAACCTCATTCGGTCGAAAAACAACATCCCTGACCGTCGAAAACTATGTCACCGCGTTGTGTGAAGCTTTTATCCTATATAAAGTAGGAAGATACGATGTACAAGGGAAGCAGCATTTAAAATCTCTTGAAAAATACTACATTGTTGATGTCGGACTTCGCAATCTGCTTATTGGCAACCGAAATCGGGATATTGGTCACATTCTTGAAAACATCGTTTATCTCGAACTGACCAGAAAAGGATATCACGTCAGTGTTGGTAAGCTCGGAGAGCTGGAGATAGATTTTGTTGCAGAAAAAGACGGCGAAAAAGCCTACTTTCAAGTGGCAGCAACAGTTTTGAGTGAAGAAACCTTTGCAAGAGAGATCGCTCCATTGAAGAGGATCCATGATAATTACCCCAAATACATCGTCACAATGGACGAAATCCCGATGGATGAGGATGGGATCAAGGTTATTAATGTGGTGGATTTCCTTACAAAATAGGCACTCACACAATGATATATAGTAATGAGAAACAAGATAATAATACTAAAAAAGCAAGCGATACCACACGGAGAATGTCAGGACAAGATAATATTAGGTGTTTTTCGCTGTGTGTCACGCGTGACACATAATAAAATTCCTATCTGTTTAGTAAAGAGGACGTGAATTTAGGCTGTCTATCTTGTCTACAATTACAAGATTACTTTACACTTAGTTAATTATTGTTGACATAATCGACGACATGTGATATTATAAATAGGGGTGATAGTGACGGAAACCATAGGAGAGCGAATAAAGGAAGCCAGAATAAAAAAAGGGCTGTCGCAAACAGAATTAGCAGGAAAACTTGGCTATAAATCACGATCATCAATAAACAAGATCGAGACAGGTGGAAGAGATATTCCAAAAAGTCAAGTAGTTAAAATAGCTGAAATTCTGGATCTGACACCATCTTATCTCATGGGTTGGGAAAATTCCCCTGCACATAACATCCTCTCCCGAGAGAAAATCCACATGATACCCGTCTATAATAGTATAGATGCAGGCTTCAAAACGTATGACAGCAGTGATATTTCCGGACATCTCCCGTTATATATAGAAAATGACAGCGATGTGAAAAACACTATTTGCGTTACTGTAAGAGAACAATCTATGAGTCCGAAGATCGAGGACGGCGATACAATAGTCGTCCACAGGCAAAACCACGTTGATAACGGCAAGATAGCAATTGTCATGATTGGCGAGAATACGATAGTAAAGCGCGTGGACTTTAACCGCGACCGTCTGATACTGACCTCGTATAATCCCGAATACCCGCCAATGATCATTGAAGGTTCCGAGCTTACAAACGTTAAGGTTGTGGGGCTCGTGCAGCAAATCATAAAAATTATATAAAAATTTTGGTACGTAAAAAATGGTTATGTGTCAAAAATCAAAAGGCATTTAAACTCAGTAAAGACAAATGCCCGGTCTATTATCCATGTGTCACGCGTGACACATAAAAAAAATAACTATATATAATTTTTTATTTTTTGAAAAATCTGCTATAATAATTATAACAGGTCATTTCAATAATAAGAAAGAATGATCTTTAATTATACATGTGTCACGCGTGACACAGAAAGGATGTATTATATCATGGCTATTACCATTTCTATCTGCAACGAAAAAGGTGGTGTCGGAAAGACTACAACTACCATAAATCTTGCCGGAGGACTTGCCAGCCTTGGCAAGAAAGTTCTGGTTATTGATCTCGATCAGCAGCAGAATACAAGTTTAACGCTGGGACATATAAAAGACGGCAAAATTACCATAGCCGAACTTATATATAATTCTGTGGCAGGGATTGAGACTGACCACGCTTCAGCTATAAGGCATAATGAAACTGGTATTGACTACATACCGGCTTCTGATATGCTTACAAACATTACATCAATAATGTCAAATGATCCGGATTATAACTATGTTATCAAAAAATTGCTTTCAAATGACATATATAAACAGTATGATTATATACTTATAGACTGCCGTACATTGCTTGATCTTCTCGTGTCAAATGCAATGAATGCAAGTGATTACGTAATTATACCCGTAGAAAGCGGAATATATGCCTATATGGGTCTGGATAAGATGCTTGATAAGGTATCTTCGATCAATAATAGCACAAATAAGAAACTCAAAGTGCTTGGTATTCTCCTGAATAAAACGCAGCGAACAAATGTCAGCACATCCCTTGCAGAATCAATTCGCGAGGAATATACAAATATAACGTTTAAGACTGTTATACCATTTTGCCCTGCTCAGACAGAACAGGCTGTGTTTAATAAAAAATCGAATGTATTCGATAAAAAATCCACCCTCGGAAAGACTTTCCTTAAGCTTACAAAAGAAGTCATTGAAAAAATAAAATGATTCGGATGAGGAGAACATAAAATGGCTAAAATTGATTTTAAAGCAATGAAAAATGCTCAAAAAGCTGTCGAAGATAAAGTCGAAGATAATATACCCGAGGGACTCGAAAAAAGCTACACAGATTTATGGAGCGGAGGCAAGGAAACAGTAATACAAGTCGATATTTCCAGGCTGGTTCCTTACTCAGATGAAAACGGAAACGAACAACCATTCAAGATCAACCAGAAAAGAGTTGAACAAATAGCAGAAAGTGCTAAAGATATTGGTATTGTCAGCCCCCTGACTGTTATCAGTAAGGGAGATATATATCAAATAATTTCCGGACATCACAGACTTGAAGCAGCTAAGCTTATCGGTCAGCTGAAGGTTCCATGTATAGTTAAGAACTATACTGAGGATATTGTTTATAAAGCCGTGTCTGAAAGCAATATCCAGCGAGATAAAACATACCCGAGCGAATACGCAAAGATCTTTTCAAAGTACTTCAAAATGAGAGACGATGAAGACTTGACCGCAGAAGAGATAGCAAAAAAGTTCGGCGTTTCAAGGAAAACTATATACAGGTATATAAATGTCGAAAAGCTGATACCTGAACTTCAGTATCTCGTGGATGACGAGATAATAAAATTCAACGCGGTTGAATACATCAAGGGATTTTCTGAAGATATTCAGAGAGAACTGTATAATGTTCTTTCAGAAAACAAGCTCTCTCTGACGAGAGTAACTGCTATAAAACTCAGAGATTATATAAACGAGCTTGCAGATGAAATTACAGCTGATGAGATCCTGGAAATGCTGACTGTTCCGGACAAGCCAAAGTCAAAAGGTCCCTATAAAAACAAGGTTTACTGTTCTATTTCTGAAAAATACGGGATAAAAATGACGGAAAATGAACTTGATGAACTCACTGAAAAGCTCCTTGAGCAATATTTCAGTAAGAAAAAGAAAAAATAGCCATAAGGCGGCTGTTTCTTCATAAATAATACGCTCTTTACCAAAAAGCAAGACCATGTAGAAATTTATTTTTCATACATGGTCTTGCTTTTATGTCCATAAAAAATCGATTTGGTGATATCATACTACGGCAACGATAAACTATCCGTAAAAATAAAAAGGGGCTGCAACAGCCCCTTTGTTGCCTTTTTTCATTTTTCGTTTAAGAACACATCGTTGATGCTTCTTCTTGCTCTATGGCATATCTTTGGTTCAATTTACTTACTTTAGTTTGTGCTTCTGAAAATACACTAGTGTTTTTTGTGAACGCAGCCATATTAGTTACGCTAGACTTAGATGCTATACCTTTCACTATATTTATAGAATCAATAATCAAATCCTTTATAGTGATATTTTGTAAACCAAGTTTTTCATATTGTCGTTTTAAATTTGAAACAACATTCAGCAAAAGAATATCTCCTGTATTCATAAATCTGTATTCATCAATGTGATCTAGTAGCTCTTGTTGGCTAATTCCAAGATATGAAGAGAACTCCGTTTTCTCATCGTTACGTCTTGTTTTTCGGTACATAGTTAATACACTTGATATATCGTGATAAGTATTTACAGCTTCTATTACTTTATCTGCATTGATTTGCGAAAGCAATTCATCTATTTTATTTTTATCAAATAATGAACCTTTTCCGCGCTTAGCTGCACTAGCGGAATTATTGATCCAATATCCGGTGAAATATTGTAAAACTTCTTCTAGTTGCAGAACAATGATATCATCTCCATATGATAGTGAATCGCCATGTTCCTTTTTGTATTTATACTCGTTGATTTGTCTTTCAAGGAAGTAACCTTTTTTGAGTAATTGTTCTTGCAGATTTCTTATAGCATGGTGATTTGATATGAAATAGCTATCTCTTATTGGTGTCTGAGAATTAAGAAATTCAGTAATCTGTCTTCTTTGATTAAAATCGGCAATTTGTATAATACGTATTAACACACATGCATCGTCTGAAAGTTTCTCATCATTATGTGCATTATACAAAACATTTAACGATTGGCAGCCGTTAACAACTGAAGCTCCTTCAAGTATTATCTCATTAGATGCAGGGCTATTACGCGTTTTATCACAAATAAATACTATTCCATTATTATAAAAATAGAACATATCTGATTCGCTTGATGATGTTGCAGTTCTATATATTCCATTGTTTACGGTTGAGTTATATTCGTATAAACGAATGTTTTCGTCAAAAATTGTTGAGATGTGTTCTGTAATAGCTGAAACTAAATCTTTACAATTAACAAAACCTACATAGGAATCAATTTCTCTCGAAGCAACATTATAAGCTGATTGGATCTGTTTATACTTCAAAGAAATGGTTATGTTATTTTTTCTGTTTATCTTTTCATATATACTAGAAATAACATCTCTATTATGAATGATTACATTTAAATCATTTCCATAATTGTTTTTAAATAGTTTCTTATTGTTGTCTATAATTGTTTCGTTAGCAATAATACCTTTATTAAAGCTAACAAAAAACATTTTGTATTCATCAATAAAAGTATCATTAATCTGTTCCTTGAATTCTCTAAATCTCGTGTTAGTGCCAAGATATGGAATCCCGTTATCGATTAATGTATTAAATCCATTAAAGGTTTTTAAGATATCTCCTTGTACTATTTCTGAATTAGTATTATCAGATTTACTTGGAAATTTGAATTGAAATACATATAAAGAATTATTTGTATCGTCAAATATAATAGCATCAATTCCTAAATCATCAGCACCGTCAATTATTGCTTCCGAGACTTGCTGATCACTAAGATTAAAATGATTTTTCAAATACCAGTGTGCAAAAGCTAAAGAGTCATTGTTATACTCATTATCCTTTCTAATTTCACCAATATATGTTTTTATAGAATTATAATACGATTCATATTTTGTAAGTGCCATTTTATACTCCTTTATAATGTACATCAAAATAACAATATACTACATAATATCAACATTATTATAGCATAATATTAATATATTGTCAATATATCCTCTGCAATAATAGTAACAAGTCACAATTAATTGTCTGCATTCGAAGGCATAGCCGTCTGATCTCAGATATAAACCATACACTCAAACACCACTTCTCTCGCCATATAGACGAAGCATTTCTCCAGACCGAGCATCTTCTCGGCATCACTGTTGAGGACAGCTTTCTGATAGCAACTATCGGTCTGCTTCCAAAGCTCTACCTGGCGTGAGATAGCTTCGCTGTCTTTCTGCTCTATATCATCAAGGTACTGAATGATCTTGCCCTCGTTTACGAGCCTGCGAAGCCTGTCGGGACAATGGCTGTCAGAGAAATGAAGATGATACCTGATGAAATCGGTGTTATATGTCTTGCACTCCTCGGTTTGAGTGCCAATGTTGAAGTGGGTGACAGTCACGGTATTGGTGTCCAGTCTCCACAGCGGAACGTATTTCTTTTTCAGTTGGCTGTATGCGGTCTGTTCACTTGTGTATCTGCTCATGGTTATTACTTCCGTTATGTTATTTCACGGTAATCAAAAACGGTTTCCGTGGTTGAACTGATTCACGGTGTTCAAAAATGTATTCCGTGATTTTAAATGATAATAACAGAAGTACGCCAATTTGATTTTGTCTGTCGCTGGTCTTTAAAGTTATAAAATCGTAGGAAACAAAAGATAAAGAAAAGCGAAGTTAAAACATTGAAAGTGATGTAAAACAGCCTTTTTTCGCAAACAATAGAATAAAGTACAAATGCTGGTAGACGTTACTCCATGATTTCAAGTTCCAAACACAAAAATAATCATGAAAAAATTGAGGAGGATCACCGAGCAGACTTCTGCATGATGATAGCCGTCAGCGGAACGGAAAAGCCCATCACAACCGTCCACCAAAACTTAACCGCTGAAAAAGAAAAGCCCTCAGAAACGCTTACAGAGCATTTCCGAGGGCTTGCGGTTATACTGTTTCAATAGATTATCTGCTTTTTGTGGTGTGTCCCACAATTTCTATAATGAATTGTATAAAACGATTTTTGAGCGTGCCGTTAGACTAAGGTTTATGGGATAGTATGGTTTTTATTCTTTTTCTCTTTGGAAATGTAATTAGGTCTTGAAACACCGCAGTATTTGTGGTATAATATACTTGAATAATTGTATCATTATGTTAGTAATCGTAACAAGGAGTTGAGCTTGTGGGGATAGAAATTATGGAAGATAGTATTCAGAACCTTGATTTGCAGCTCCTAAAACTGTTGCTATACGATAATTCTACCAAACGGAATATTGTATGGGCAACAACCGACTATGTAGAATACGGCGAGTATTATGCTCCCGAATGCGAAATAACAGTAGAGCAAATCACTGGGCAATATAGTGGACTTATAAAGCCTCGTGTTACAAAAGCCAAACATATGCAAAACAGCCGCACAAGAGATAAGGCAGAAGTTTTCACACCCTCTTGGATATGTAATGCTCAAAATAATCTTGTTGATGAACAGTGGTTTGGTAGACCTGATGTATTCAATACAACATCAGAAAAGAAATGGAGAGCAACAAGAACCAAGATTAAATTTCCTGCCAAGCCCAAAAAAACATGGCAGGATTATGTCAGAGCCAAAAGATTAGAAATCACTTGCGGAGAAGCTCCATATCTTGTTAGTAGGTATGATACAGTAACAGGCAAACCAATTTCAGATGTTCATAAACGTATAGGTTTATTGGATCGTAAATTGCGTGTGATTGATGAGAATACTGAAAATGAAGCGGATTGGCTCGATTGGGTAAAAAAAGCATACCAAAGTATATATGGTTTTGAATATCAAGGCGATAATTTATTATTGGCAAGAGAAAACTTGTTATTCACATTTATTGATTATATGAAAAACAAATGGAATAGAAAGCCTACTATTCCTGAATTGCGTCAAATTGCTTATATTATATCATGGAACGTATGGCAGATGGACGGTTTGACTTATACCGCCCCATATAGTGAAATGGAACATCAGGAAGAATATGTGCAGATGACACTTTTTGATATGGGAGATGATACCGAGGAAGAAAAGGATGCTGTACCTTGCATAATTCGTGATTGGACAAATAAAGAGTATGTGAAATATAAAACACTCATCGATAAAGGGGGAAGATGAGATGACTGATTCAAAAAGATTTGAAAGTTCGTTCTCGTATAAACTGATTTATATTTTCAGAATAAACGATGATAAACACAAAGACATTTTGAAAATCGGTGAAGCTACGATCAAGACAGACGATAGCATTGACCGATTACCTCCTAATTGTCGCCAGCTTAATCAGGCGGCTAAGAAACGTATTGACTCATATACGAATACCGCAGGAGTACAGTATGAACTCTTACATACAGAGCTTGCAATTAGAATAGAAAATGGTTCTTTGAAGATATTCCGAGACTATGATGTACACAATGTCCTAACCAATTCAGGTATTGAAAAAGCTATTGTTAAAGATACAAAGGCAAAGGAATGGTTCAAGGTTGATCTTGATACCGCTATAAGAGCTATTGAAGCGGTTAAGCAGTTCAGACCGACCCTTAACCCGTCTGAAACTGGTATTACATTTACGCCTATTGTCTTTCGTCCTGAGCAGCTTGAAGCTATTAAGGCAACAATAGCAGAATTTAAAACAGGTAATAGAATGTTATGGAATGCCAAGATGCGTTTTGGCAAAACACTTAGTGCGCTTGAGGTTATCCGAAAAATGAAATTTGGAAAAACTATTATTATCACGCACAGACCTGTTGTTGATAGTGGCTGGTACGAGGATTATAAAAAGATATTCTATCATGAGGATGACTTTGAATACGGCTCTAAAAGTAACGGATTTACAATAGAAAAGCTGTTGAAAAGCGGAAAAAACTTTATCTATTTTGCTTCGATTCAGGATTTAAGAGGATCAGAGCAAGTCGGCGGTAAGCATATAAAAAATGACATTGTTTTCAGTACAAAATGGGATTGTGTTATTGTTGACGAAGCACACGAAGGGACTACAACAGCACTTGGTGAAGAAGTTATCAATTCTATCGTTACAGAGGACACAAAATTCCTCGCTCTATCAGGTACACCATTCAATATTCTTGGTAACTATGATAATAATGTCTACACTTGGGACTACATAATGGAACAGCGCCGTAAGGCAGAATGGGACAACGAGCATTTCGGTGATTCTAACCCCTATGAAGAATTGCCGAAAATGAACATCTATGTTTACGATCTTGGTAAGTTGCTTGGCAATCGCTATGTAGAACTTGAAGATAAGGCATTCAACTTTCACGAGTTTTTCCGAGTATGGACAGGTGATATACGTCGAGATTTCAAACCTGTTCCGGAAGGTTCACAGATTGGCGATTTTGTACACGCTGATGATGTTTGGAGCTTCCTATGTCTTATTGCAAAAGAAGATGAAGACAGTCAGTATCCCTATTCATCAAAAGAATATCGTGAACTGTTCAGGCACTCGCTTTGGATGATACCGGGTGTTAAAGAAGCGAAGGCTCTAAAAAGAATGATGAAGAAGCACCCAGTTTTCGGACTTTTTGATGTTGTCAATGTTGCTGGTGACGGTGATGAAGAAGAAAAATCTGATACTGCACTTGCTAAAGTTCGTAACGCTATCAAAAATGCAGGAAACGACGGATATACTATTACGCTCTCTTGTGGCAAACTCACCACGGGCGTTACAGTTAAAGAGTGGAATGCCGTATTTATGCTCGCTGGCTCGTTCTCTACATCGGCAGCAAACTACTTACAGACAATTTTTCGTGTTCAGTCACCTTGCAATCAAAACGGAAAGTTCAAGGATAATTGCTATGTTTTTGATTTTGCTCCAGATAGAACATTGAAAATGGTTGCAGAATCGGTAACGCTCTCTACTAAAGCAGGTAAAACAACTGATTCTGATAGAAAGATTATGGGTGAATTTCTAAACTATTGCCCAGTAATCTCTATTGAAGGTACTACTATGCGGAAGTATGAAACAAACAGACTTCTGCAGCAACTAAAGAGAGCCTATGCAGAAAGAGCTGTTCAGAACGGCTTTGATGATACCAACCTATATAATGACGAGCTGCTAAAACTTGACGATGTTGATTTGCAGGAGTTTAACAAACTCAAAGGTATCATAGGTACTTCTAAGGCGCAGCAGAAAACAAAGGAAGTTGATATAAATAAACAAGGCTTCACCGAGGAAGAATACGAAGAACTGCAAAAAATTGACAAAAAGCCCAAAAAGGAACGTACTCCCGAAGAACAGGCGAAACTTGACGAACTGAAAGAAAAGAAGAAAAATCGCAACAATGCTATTTCTATTCTTAGAGGAATCTCTATCCGTATGCCATTGCTTATATATGGTGCAGATATCCCTATAGGAGAAGACTTTACGCTTGATAAGTTCCTTGATGATAGTATTGTCGATGAAGCATCATGGACAGAGTTTATGCCGTCAGGTGTTACAAGAGATGTTTTCAAGCAGTTCATGAAATACTACGATCAGGATATATTTGTAGCGGCAGGCAGAAAAATAAGAAATACTGTCATGGGGGCTGATGAACTTGCTCCGACTGAGCGTGTTATGCAGATTGCTCAGCTTTTTGCTTGCTTTAAGAACCCTGACAAAGAAACTGTGCTAACTCCTTGGCGAGTTGTAAATATGCATATGAGCGACTGTCTTGGTGGTTACTGTTTTTATGAAGAAAACCCACCTGTCAATGCTCAAATGCTGGAACAGCCAAGATTTGTTGACCGAGGACAGGTTACTGCCGAAACTTTCAATAACGCTAAAGCGCATATCCTTGAAATCAATTCAAAGACAGGTCTATATCCGTTATATGTTGTTTACAGTTTATTCCGAGCGAGATGTTCCGATTATCCCGAAGATGAACTTACTCTTGAAAAGCAAAATGAACTTTGGAAGCAGACTGTTCGGGAGAACATCTTTGTTATTTGCAAAACTCCAATGGCGAAGTACATAACAAAGCGCACTCTTGTCGGATTCAGAGATATACCTGTAAATGCACATTATTTTGATGATCTTATAAATACAATGCAGAACAAACAAAAACAGTTTGTTGATAAAGTTCTTAAACCAAGTTATTGGGATAGAAAGGGTGATAAAATGACATTTGATGCTGTTGTCGGCAATCCTCCGTATCAAGCTACAACTTCAGGAGGAATTGGAAATGGAAAGGCAGCTACACAGGCAAAGCCGATTTTTCAACTTTTTGTACAACAAGCCAAAGTTATTAATCCCGGATATGTATCAATGATTATTCCTGCACGATGGTATAATGGCGGAATGGGATTAAATGAATTCCGTAAAGATATGATCGACGATAAACGTATGGCTTGCCTTATAGATTTTTATAATGCAAGAAATTGTTTTCCAACTGTCGATATTGCTGGAGGAATATGCTACTTTTTATGGGCAAATAATCATGATGGTGACTGCGAAATAGTCAATAAGCTTGAAAACGGTGCTGAAGATAGGTTAATAAGACCTTTAGGAGAGTTTGGAGAACTGATTATTCGCTCAAACAAGGCAATCTCTATAATAAAGAAAGTATTGAATAAAGCAGAAGGTTTCTGGGACAAACACGTTTCCGCTTTAGATACATTTGGAATATCATCGAAAGAAAAAGGACATCCAAATTATCAGCCTGGGGATATTCAGCTTCTCCATAGTGTGGGCTTTAATGGTCAAGGAATAGATTATATCAGCCCTGACGTTGTAACAAAAAATCAAGAGCTTATACAAAAGTACAAAATCAAGATTTCTATTCTGATACCTCAAGGCGGTGAGAGTGGTGTTCAGCCTGAAAACGGCTATCGCTCCATCTCTGGTCCACAAATTCTTCCGCCCGGTGTCGTTGATACCTTCTCCTACTTAAATGTTGCATTTTTTGACACGGAGCAAGAAGCTAAGAACTTTTTTGGCTTTCTTATTGGAAAATTTGCACGCTTTATGCTGAGGACTACATTCTCATCTGTTCATTTATCAAAGAATAATTTTATATTTGTTCCTGAAATGGACTTTACGCAGGAATGGTCAGACGAAAAACTTTATGACTATTTTGGATTGGATGAAAACGAAGTTGAGTTTATCGAAAAGACAATGAGAGTTATCGAAATTGATGAGAATTGAATGAATTACTCCCAATATAAAGTTTACATCGGTAAAGCCAAAAACAAGCAAAGGAATTATCAAAATGAGCGAATATGATTTTACTTATGTTCTACCTGACAATTTTCAGCAAGGCATCATACGTTTTTTAGACCTGAATGGAAAGAAAGAACTTTCAAACCTACTTAAAAGCTGTAAGATCTATTATGATGATTTAGGATATGCTTACTACGCTGGAATGCGTGGCGATAACTGGAACAAAAAAGCCCTCGATTTCACTATTGAATCATCAAAAAGTATCATCACAAATATAAAACGTAATCAAAAAATACTTACAGAGATGATCCAGAAGTTTATCAAGCCGTCAGTAAGTGGTTATCTTGTCAGAAATATCGAATTCATCATTAGCGAGTCAGAACTTAGTACTGATTTTTCCCTGCCGGAAAAGACAGGAGATGATTTTGCAACACTTTATCGAGATATACATGATGCTTTGGCAAAGGACGAACCAGTATTGGTTTTAGATCGTTTACATACTTTTTCGATGAAGTATTTTAGAACGATTTGCCAAAATCATGGCATTGGAGTATCTGCGCCGGACGGGCAACTGTATCCGCTTCACAGTCTTGTGGGTAATCTTACTAAATACTACGATCAAAACAACTTATTCGGTTCAGATTTTTCTAAGAAAGCTATGAAAATGAGCATTTCTTTATTTGATAGCTATAATGCTATCCGAAATGATAAGAGCTTTGCACATGATAATGATTTATTATCCAAAAGAGAAGCTTCTTATGTTGTGAGAATACTTGCAGACACTATCAAATTTATTGAAGAAATCGAAAACGCTTAAAATTTAATATCACCTATGTATAAAAGAGTGCCACTCTCCGAACGGAGAGTGGCACTCTTTTTTTATCTCTATGGTATGAATACTTTATTTTTCGACTTCCTGCATCAACGCTACGCCGTCCTTGAAGCCTGCCTTGTATGCAGCTCTCATCTCAGCGGCGTGAATATCACCCACACGGAGATTGTAAATCATATCAATCATTGTAAGCACCCTTTCGGTAATAATTTAGCTTGCTGTACCTGTCTTACAATGTTTCCTTGAAAACTTCTTTATGCCTACTGTCGTAAGCAACGTGTGTTCTCGCTCTGTTAAAAAACTCCCCTCTTGTAAAGCAAGAATATGCTTTATTATCCAAATCCACTGTATTTTAGCCACTCCATTTTATTCGACTGAATATTTTATGCTATAAGCGAAGTGAAAAGTTCAGTGAGTAAGGAACGCAATTCATCTCCCACCTAAGAGGTGGGAGTCTTCTTGCCTAAATAGGATAAAAGTCAATGTTACCGCTCCCCTTATTTGTCATCCAATAGTGAACGTATCTTGTTACGCAGGCACTCGTTCTGTCAAGGTGCAGACACTCTATTTTGTCAAGATGACCACTCGATTTGTCAAGGCAGAATGCTCCTCACTCCCCTACCCCGATAGTCTCTACTGTTCGAGCGTATGATCAGTTTACTTTGATAGTTCTTATGCAGATCTGATTTTAAAAAGGTAATTTTATTTTAGCCTTAGCTGAAAAATCTGAAAAAGCATTCTTTACATCGTCAAGTGCTTCTGGTACTACTTCTGAAACTGTATCCACTACTCCGGATGCTAGATCCTGTGCTTTTTCTGCAATGATCTCAGCTCCTTCCGCACCAAGTTCTACGGCTGTTTGATATGCTTCAGTAGCAAGTGCGCATCCTACTGTTCCGCCAATTATACCACCAACAGCTCCACCTGCTATGCCGCCTGCTACACCAGCCGCATTTTCTCCCAAATTATAAGCAAGTTCCTTTCCTCCTATTTTACCTTGTGCATAATCAGAAATATCATCGTATGATTCTACTGCATAAGATACTACTGCTGCCGGAAGGCATGATCCTCCGACTTTTCTTATCAAAGCACTCGAACTCTTACCCATAGTCTGTGATACAGCTTCTGAAATAAAACGTGTTCCATAAGCTATCCCTCCAGAAGCTGCTGTATCCTTAGTAACATCTACAAATGCTTCCTTAGGAGTTATTTTACCTTCCATAACCTTATTAACATTGTCAACTGTAGATACACACGCAGTGATCGAAGCTGATAAAGCAGCACTTTCAAGTCCGGCTTTGTTGCCGACACGAGCTGTTTCCTGTGCAAATATTTTAGCCGTATACATCTTCGGATGCTTTGTAGCAGCTATTGCTTCGCTTGAAGTAACAGTGCTCTTTTCGATCATCTGATCGATCTTATTGTACCTATCGATAGAAGCCTGATGTTTTTCAGCAAGCTCCCTGTTTCCGTTTTCTACTGCATGCCGATACTGTTTCTCAAATTTTTCGATTTTTTCAGGAATAAGCTGCTTAACATCATCATAATAATCTTTTGGTATCTCCATTTTATCAACTGCACCATCATTGAAGTATTTATCAAATGATTTTGATTTCAGCAATCCGAGGCACTCTTTTCCATTTTTACCGACGAATTTGACTTGAACTCTTTCAACAATGTTTCCATTGCTGTCTATGCGAACTTTATCTACATACTGATCGTTCTTTGCAATACCTTTAATTGCTTTATCTGCAAGGTCATCTACACGATAGGTGGTGATGCCTGAGCCTGAGATCTTCGCTTGCATATTCTCTTTTGCTGTACTAATGACCTCTGCTGAAAAGCCTGAATGTTGTTTTAGATTTTTGTAATAATCATCCGGATTTATCTTCCATGCCCCTATGTCTTTCAGTCCTAGCGTCCTTTTTCCATCACCAAGATCTTCTCCACTATACATTTGCTTTGCTGTATCTAAAAAAGTATTTCTAAAAGCAGATAAATCAGTGTTTTCAGCAAGATCAACATCCAGCCAGTTTGTAATATTTTTGTCGATAGATTCATTTACACCGCTGAAAACTCCAGCTTCAGGTTTTTTTGAACTTTCAAAACCACTGTGCAAAATTTTCATTTTAGATTCAATATCAGAAACACTGTTATCTAATCCACTTGTTTCCGGTTTATCAAAATTCATTATATCTCCCCCTTTGCTGTCAGTATATAACAGATACTGTCATATTCGTCATCAGAAAATCTCTTCAGTTTATTTTTTACAAGCGCTTTCAGTTCTTTAGAACCTTCGATCCTCATAAAAGTCTTGTCATCTATATCTATTACAGCCTGTACAAATTTTTTCAGTATAGGTATATCCTGAGTTTTCCATACCATAATACCACCATAAAGGTCATACTCTTCTATCAGAGAAGATATTCTGTTTTTGATATCACGAGATATATTAAGCACCTTTAATGCTGCCCGCAGGCTACTTTCTTCTATCTTCTTTCTCTTTATCCACGGCTGCATAAGCATACATATCAATTCTGAACGTGCTTCTTTGATCGGCTTTATCTCTGTTCTGGATTTGTATACATACGGCGAATCGATGATGTTTGCTTTATTTATCATAGTAAGCACAGGATTAATCCAGTCATTTTGATATACCACAGCAACACCACTGGGAAGTTTCGCTATCTCATTTACCTGATCCTCGGTCAATCCGACAGAGCGTCCAACGGCTTCCCTGTCATTTGCTTCCGGTGTTCTCAGAACTATCTTTGTGTTTGTATTCTTTATGGCTGCAATATCTACCGATGAAGGCGACTGATCAACGATTATAAAGCCTTCACCATAGGTTCTTATTTCAGCTATAGTGTTTGTAAGCATTTCAACGGATTTTCCGATCAATTCTGATGAACCGCCATTACCCGTATTTTTAAGTAAGTTGTGTGCTTCTTCTAGGACAGTTATGTGCTTAAGTCCGTTATTATTTTCTGTTTTCCTGTCAACACGATATTCATTCAGGATATATACGATCAGTCCCATGAGAAGTGCTTTTGTTTCAGTTGATTTCACTCTTGATATGTCTATTATACAGTTATTATCAAACAGTTTATAATACGGGGTCTGATCTGTCGTGAAAATATATTTGTTTAATCCTACCGTAAGCGATTTTACTCTTGTCAGTAACGCACCTCTGTAATTAGATTTTATATCAGAAGCATAATCAGAATTATCTATTAACATTCCGAGCTGTTCGGAAAGAATTTCAAAGTCCGGATATTCTGCCACATCTCCTTCAAAAGTTGAAGAGCCAAGATCCCAACCTACAGCTTCGTAGGAGCGAAGTATAGCATCCTTAAAAAACGCAGGCATTGCATCATACATCGGCCAGCATACTCCGAATATTTCCACCAGACCGTCAACATGCTCTAGTACATGGATAGATTCAGGAAATCGGAAAGGATTAAGATTTATCAGATCGGATATTTTAGGATTAGTAGAATACACATTCACATCATCCCAGTTTCCAAAAACATCTTTGTATTCACCTTTAGCAGGTTCGATAACAAGGAAAGGGATTTCATCCTGATGAAGCTCTGCCAGCATTTGATAGACGGCATTGCTTTTTCCAGAACCGGTAGAACCGGTAATGAATGTATGCATATTAAGGCTTCTGTTATCGAGCTCAACTTTTTTCTCTGTTATCTGTCCGAGATCAAATACTCTGCCAAGTAACATCGTATCATCAGATTGATCTTCTTCACTTTTTGAAAATAACCTATATGAATTAACTTCTTTGCCGAATTCAGCGTGTTCAATTACCGGTAGTCCGGGAACCGTAGTCCTCGGAAGTCCAAGGTGTAAGCCAAGATCCTTTCCACTGACCGATGTAGCAGCATTCACAAGCACATTTCCTCCATACACAAAGCGAGGATGCATAAATCTGGAAAGGTACATCGTCAGATCTGAAAAATTCCCCACAGTCTGCGGATTATTTCTTCTCCACGAATTTATAGCTGAAACTTCTCTTCCTGATTTTTCACCATTCATAAGTGACCGATAATTGCTGGCAGCAATTTCAGCAGCTGACATATCGTCCGAGATAAAATAACCTGCTGTATCCCACATACCGTAGCTGTCAAATTCATCAGTTCTTTTAAGATTTTCATCGATAAGCGCCATAAGATCAACGACTGTCTTATTCTCTGTTGTGGACATAACCGAGTTTGATGTTGTAGTCGTTACCTGTTCATTCGGAGCAAGGGAGTTGATAAAACCATTAAGCTGACCTGAGATCTGTCCGCCAAACATGGCTCCTGTACTCAATCCTCCTGCCTTTCCAATAGCTGCAGCTCCACCTATGGCACCACCTACAACGCCGGCAATAGATAATACAGCACCCGTTATCATAGCAGCCTTCTGTTTTCCGTTCATTTCAGCAAAAGATCTGGAATGTGAAGATGAATCAGTTGTACTGTCAGTATACTGAACTCTTGCCAACGGAGACAGCTTGGTATACAGATCCTGATAACTTTTTCTCAGCATCTGAACCGTCTGCGGAGACTGATTTTGTGCGATTATAATACCTGTGTATTGTCTGCCATACATTGCAAGAGCCAGTTTTTCCAAGCCCTGAACAAACTGTTCATTTGCCTGTTCCGTATTTTTACAGTTTCCAACAACACTTACCGATGCAATATTGTTCTGATCTAATATTTTACTTGACAGTTTTCCAATGCTCGTCCTGTCTTCGCTAACTATTTTAACTCCGGGAAAATTTCCGATAAGTGTATTTTTTAGTGTATCACCAAGCGTCACCATTGAACGCTTTTCAGGATCATCATCTAATGTATTGCTCCTGACCCCAAGATAAAAATTAGTTTCATTACCATCAGAATCGATTATTATGAAAACAGAAGCGTTATATGTAGACAATGTATTAAAGACCGTAGTAAATTTATTAGTAACAGACTCGCCCTTACGATAAACCATCTCTGTGATTCTATAAATACGAATATTATTTATTAGTTCATTTTCAAGAGAAGGTAGATCTCCAACCGGAGCGATCTCCATTTCATTAAGTCGTGCCAGATATTTTTTTCTTATACCCTCATCTATTATCTCAAGACGATTATCTATCGTCATTTCTTCGGTCGATGTCATCACACCAGAGTTATATGTAGTTATTTCGTCCATCTTTGTTTACCCCCTTTCGATCAGATGAAGTTTATCATTTATCTGAGAAAGCCAATCCATATCATTCTGCAAAAGCTGTTCATCTTGCGAAAGCTGTTTTGAGACGATCTGCTTTTCTTCAGTTTTTTGTTTTATTATCTGGTGTATACGATTATGATAAACATTTGCAAGAACAGCATAATACTTTGTAAGTGTTTCTGTCCAGTTATCGATAACTCTCTGACAAATAGGACCGTATTCTTCCACTGCTAGTGTTCTCCACGCTTCATATGTATATGTTACTTCCATTACCTTATCATTATTAGCATCAGCATTGTTTTTCAACCTATCGAAAAGTGATGCCTTGCGAACTATATATTGTTCTGTTTTGATATCCATAAACTTTTCTGTAAGTGATGGAGTAATATACTCCTTTGCTTCGTAATTGAAATCCACAGTTGGTTCAAAATCCGGATCCATTTTTGTATCAGAAAACCATTTTCCGAATAGTTGATCGATCTCTGCGCTTTTTGCCACAGAAGCACTATCTATTTCCGCTACAAATTCAGAATAAAATTTATCAAGCATCGTATTAAATTCTGTAGCCATTGCAATTGCTTCATCCATATTAGTAGTCTTTGTCTTTTTCTTTCTCCACTCGGAAATTTTGAAGAAAAATGATTTTATTGAAGATACATATTCCGTAGGTATGATCAGATTATCACGCTGATTGAAAAGATCATCAGCGTTTTTTAGAGTATTTATATCGTTTTCAAGTGAATCGATCTTCCTATGTATACCTGAATTTACTATCTTACTCTTTTCATTCTCCTCATCTACATCCGCCTGTAACTTACTGATAGTACCTTTTAAAATTCCAAGAACTTTTGTAATGTATTCAGTAAGCGGATATACTTCAAAATAATCGCTTATGACCGCATCATTAACATCATTTATGATATTTGGGGTATGTATCCCAAGATCAGAGATTATCCTTTCGATCTGAGGTCTGTTTAATTCAGCACTAATGCAGAAAAAGAGTTGTCTGCTGCTTATATCATCACGGCATATTATTGATCTTAGTTCTCTTTTGTTGCGATTTAGATCGTGAGAATCTATAAACATTACTATTGGTGTATTCGTAAGATCTGTGGTTGTCAGCTCATTAACATTATCTATATTTTCAATATCTATTTTCTCGTCACAAAGTGAAATAGAGGATATTTTGTTTCCATTTATCGTTATGAAGGAATATGGACTATCGAGTATCTCTTTATTATCATCTTTAAAAGCCTTATAATCAAATCTACGATTAGGATGCGCATCCAACCATGAAAAAACATCATAAATACGTTTGTTTTTTATAACTGGTTCTTCAAGCTCGTTTTTATAAAAGAATGCGACTTCGTTATCTGTTACCCCAGCTTTTTTAAATGAAGATTTTATTAGTTCGTAATCCGACTCTGTACCTGAAAAATAAAAATCAAATCCATAACCGTTCATCTCATCACGAAATACCTGAGGGAGTAAATCGACCCATTCCTGAAGTTTTTTATCACGATATTTTTCTATAATACTATTTATTTTAGGTGGCTGATCATTGAATTTCACTACTGTTTCCATTAAGTATGGATTATAGCTTAATTCTGTTTTTACCATAGTTGATCACTCCTTTAATAAAAATAAAAGGCAACGCCAAAAGCATTGCCTTAATCAGCTATAAACCAAAAATCTATGCAACCGGCTGTCATACTCTTCGAGCTTAGACCCTTAGCTTTGCGTCACTGCCTTTCAGCAATTTTGCCTTTGTGATATAATATATTTTTATTATATACCATGTACTTGTAATTGTCAATGAATCTGTACGTATCCTGCTTATTTACAGATATATTTGGTATTACACACAAATTATCCATTTATAATATTGCACTTTGATGAAAGGCCATTTTACATTCTTGTTTTAGTAATTGGGCTTATATAGGCGATTGTCTAGTCCAAACGGCTTCTTTTCTGTGATTTCTCCCAGATCTAACTTCTCATAATGCTCTTCACACATATACATCTTCGCATCGATGTTGTCGATGTAGTGCAAAACAAATGCTTCGGGAATAGCCGGACAGGATACTGTTCCCCACTCCTGCGTACCGTGGTGCGAAAGTATCATGTGGATCAAAAGCTGAACTTTTTCTTTATTGTAGTTGCCATCCGACGCAAATCCTTTGATAAGCGAAGCTCCCATATACAAGTGACCTAACAGCACTCCGCTTGCCGTAAACTCAGCATCACCGCTGATCGAGGTCTTATATTCCCATACCTTGCCTATATCGTGCAGGGCTGTACCACAGAGAAGAAGCTCTCGGTCAAGGTTCGTATATACTCCGCAGAGTGCATCGGCAGCCTTGACCATACGATAAGAGTGGTACAGCAAACCACCCCTGAGATTATGATGCATAGTTATAGCAGCCGAGGAAGTCATGAAACTATCCTTATACTTTGTCAGTATCTTTAATGTAAGATCGGACAACGGCGTATATTTGCCGTCATAGTCGTTTGCAGAGCTTTCGATCAGACTACATATTTCGGTATACATCAGGTTTAAGTCCACGGGTGGGAGCTTAGTGAAATCATTGACCGTGAGTGTACTGTCTGCTGTCGGTCTAATCTGCACTATTTTGAAGCTCTTTGAGCCCTGATACTCGGAAACAGAAATCTCTGCATCAGCTATCGTGTCCTGCCTGATACCGAGAGACGCAAGGCTCTCTTCCGAGGTATCGAACATCATAGCCGTGACTTCTGTAAAGCCGTCTTTCAGCGTTACTCTCACAAATTTATTGCCGTTTCGTGCGGTATTTTCCTCAATTGCAGACACCAATACAGGACGGTTGATCGTGCTGCCGATCTGAGCATCGGAGAATTTTATATACTGTTCCTTATCCATAGAAGTTCCTTTCTTAGTATTAGAATGTCACGCCTGAAAAAGCGATCAGGTTATTGATGTACTTGACAAAACTCCTCCAATTTGGAGGAAAATCGTTGCTGCCGTAGTGTTCAAGTGCGCTGCCGTTATCAAGTGTGATCTTTACAGACCATTGTGTTCCGTCATCAATATCACGATTAATATATTCCTTATGCCAATCATCTATACGGTACTTTAAGAATACATCGCTGATGAATTCATTCCATTCGCCTATCCTTATCTCTTTTGTTATGTCTTCAACCTTGCCCTCACGAAGTAGAGAAGGACTAACCGTCAGTACGGCATGATCGTTCTCTTTTTTGATAGTCACTTCAACGTAACCGCCAAAGAAACTGCCGCATGAGCAGTGAAACGAAACAGCAGAGAGAATGTGATTATTACCAGACATGATTTTAGCATTATACTTTTCTTCCATTCGTTATCACCACGCATAAATTCTATAAATACTCACCTTATATGATATCACATATAGCCAATTTTGTCAACAATTTTTAACACGATTTCTAGCACAATAAACAACCGATTTAATTCCATTTTTCATAAGAATTCACGGTCAACTCAAAGCTAACCACTCTGATTTCTTATCAATCTTCAAAAGTAGATTGATAATTGAAAAAAAACATCTGATAATGACATTGAAGTGTGTCACACGTGACACAACAAAGATACAATCCATATATTGATAAAAATAATAATATGCTTAAAGCTTATCTTTCATACTGTTAGAAAAATAAAGCTTGAAATATACCTGAATATATGCTATAATAAGTAAAGTATAATAATTTCTTTAAGAATAGTATGGTGCGAATGATAGATTCACATGATAATGCTGGCTGATTCGCACTATATTTCTGGCGACTCGGCGTCCGGAAATCGATGGAAGTATTCGTCAGTCTACAAATCTGTAGCCGAAATAACTCTCGATAGGGTTTAAACAATACACATTCAATCCGTGTATTCGATTTATTTGTATATTTTTGCAGATGCAATCTGCACAGGCAAGTAAATTACGAGAAATGAATCAGATCAGATACAGCCTCTAGAACTGAATAATTCTTCTAAACAACAAAGGTCCCACCGTTTTAACTTCGGTAGGACCTCTTTTTGCTTATATTTGTATTTTACGAATACCTTTAACCATTACCATTGGATCAGTTTGTATCACGCGGCCGACTGTACCAGCAGACGACCGCATCGCTGCCGTATACCGCATCTAAGAGTGTGTGATCAAAACCGGATTCTTCGCAGTAAGTCGGATATTCCTTGATGTCTATCATCTTTGAACGCAGTTCGCTACCGTCCGGCGCATACAGTTCATAATGTGCAAATAAGTTTTCAAGATCAATCTTCAGATACACACAGTCCTGACCGAATATGCCTGTATAGCTGTGATGGTCCGGCAGTGCAAGATTGCCGGTCAGCGCGATGCCGTTCTCATTAACAAAAATGCGCAGATATGCTTCACCGTGTGCTTCGTCTGTGCGGCAAATGCCGCCGGGATACTCATACGAAACCGGTTCATATTCACCAGAATCCATATTCAAACGACGAAACGAGATCGTCTTCGGTCCATAGACCTTAGCTAAAATAACATCTAGTTTTTCAATGATCTGCTCCATCGTCAGCCTGTCTGGATTCTGATACAAATATGCAAACTGCTCTGTTTCATACAACATCCGCAATGATAGTCTGATCAGAGCGGGAGGAAAAGGGCGATCGTTGAAAAAGAGCGTAGTGCAGCCAGTGCCGTTCATTGCAGCTTCGCGGAATGCGTCTTCATTTGTTTCTGCGGATTCTAGAAGCCCCGGCAGTGCGGTACGTGGAAGTGTTCCCCATTGCGCTTTGGCAAATATATAGGGTTGGAGAATCGCTTTTTCTATATCCTGCTCCGCGACGGATATATGAATGAGAGGCGCACCGACAACGGCGGCAAGCAGCTTCGGATACATCATGTTGCTGAAGAGCAGGAGACTATTGCCGGTCTCCAAGATGCGGATATACTTCCCAGTTTCTGTTTCGGTATGCTCCCAGGCGGATGACACAGCTTTCACAATTCGTTTTGCAAACGCTGCGGGATCCGGCTTTTCAGTTATGCTAAGGATATTCCCGGAATAGAGCTCTGTGCGTTCGATCTCTGGCACCTGCGTCTTTGTAAAATACAGCACAGCGGATCCTGCATCATCGTTCTCTGTCAGCAAGGAAATATCCAGATTCAGACAGTTTCCGAGTTCAGCAAGTCCGTCCTCTGCAAAGACATCGTCACCTTCGCAGATTTCTTTGAGTTGCGCCGCGTTCAGACAATTCGGGAACTGTGCGGCAAACTGCCGATAATCGCTGTGTGTTCTGCCGCCGTAAGGCTCGCCGATCGCTATGCGGCAGGACTTCTTCCGGTTCGCTACTTGAAGCGAGAGCTCCGCAAAATCGCTGTCAACAAGCTCTGCTGTGATAACCGGTTCCTGAAAAGCACCGACTGCAATTGCTGCGCAGCGTTTAAGCGCGGTATGATTCTCTTTCTCCGGAGAGACTGCAAACCACTGTCCGCTTGCTGAAAAACGAAGTCGGAGAGCAGTATTCGCCCCGGATGCCTCTGCTTCCACAAAGCCCTGTGCGGTCATGTATCTGCGAAGAATATCAGCTAGCTCCTTCGGAGAAAGCTGCTGAGGATTTTGAACAAAGATGCAGGATGCAGAAAGTCCCATGAGTGAATACTCCTTTTAGTAGTTTATTTGTCGAATTATAGTATACCTTAACAGAAAAAAACTCAGAGAGCAGTATCGGTTAGCGACTAACATATCTACTTTAGTAGAAATTAAGGGCTCTCTAAGTTATCTTCATTTATTTTATCATAACAATAATCAAAAGTCAATAGACCATTATCTCCTTTTCAATCTGCAATACTTCCCTTTCAATCTGTAAGATTCTATTGATTTTGCATACGACGGAGTGATCGCAGTTATTATCGGAAGCTTATATTATGAAACGAAAACATATAATAGAAAACTCACACAAAAACAATAACAGTGGCTGTATACAAATGCTATACTGATGCAGTTTTTAGCTATATATCCGGTTTTGCGATTTCTTCTTTTGCTTTATCAACTATATCATCCGGAAAACCTATAGCGCTTAAAAGTTTTATAGCATTGCTTGAATCGTTGATACCGTTGTGTAATGTGTAATCAAACATGATGTCATCCGAGTCAATGACTTCCGAGAAATAGTAATTGGCAAAGATCTTATCAAATGCTTTTGCAAGTTCCAGATCATGGGTCGCCACCAAGAGCATACATCGTTTATCTGTAAAATAATTCAGTATCGCTTTTGAAGCTGCTATTCGTTCCCTGGTGTTAGTACCTTTAAGTATCTCGTCTATTGCAAGAAACAGCAGTCTGTCCTCTTGACAGAGCTCAATCATTCTCTTCAGATACTTTATTTCACGGATATAATAGCTTTCGCCTGATAAAATATCATCTCTCACAGCCATTGATGTGATCACACCGCATTTGGGTACAGAAGCGCTTTCGGAAGTGCAGGTATGTATGGTCTGACCAAGAATAAGGTTTATAGCTGTGGATTTGATAAATGTGGATTTACCGGAAGCATTAGAGCCTGTGATTATTATATTGCGATCATATTCAATATCATTCGGTATCGCATTTGATATAGCAGGATGAACTAATCCGACGAACGAAAAACTGTCATTATCTGCTGTTTTAGGAATACAGTATGTCGCCGCACTTTTTCTGTACGAAGCTATTGATACACTACAGTCTATCTCACCGATAAACTTGTATATACGCATACATTCCGACTTTTTTTCAATAAGTTCAGATATGATCTTATCGTACATGATAAAGTCGATCATGAGTGGACCGAGTAAATATGACATCATCATACTGACGTCATCTTTATTATCGGTAGCATTCTTCTGTTCGAGAAAAGTCGATCTTTTTGCGGTGCTTTTCAATGTGTTCAGATCTTCTGATATCTCATTGCTGAATTCCGGAACAAGCTCAGCCAGCGAAAATGATGTATTCAGCATTTTCCCTAAATTGAATACAGACTTTACCTTTATGTCCATTTTTTCCTTTTTTATCGTGTGGATGATCATATTTATAAGATAAACAGCTATGCACATTCCGATAAAAACTGGTTTTCTTATTATAATGGCAGCTGCTATAGATATCATAAGCAGATATGACAGTGCATAATAAAACTTACTATTTTTCAGCTTGTGCTTGGATATGTTTTCTATCAGTATCGGCATATCGTAGTTCACATACGATTTGCCCAGAAAATATAGCTTTTCTCTGACTTCGAATCTTTTGTCTTCGTTAGTATCAAAGAAAGATATTTTTTCTTCAAGCTGCTTCAGGTCGCTTTCTGTTTTTGAAAGATCATGCAGCTTTGAGTACAGACATTGCTCCCCGATATAACTGTCCGTGTGGTTGACAAGGGCAAAAATATTATCCATGCTAAGATCTTCCCAAGTGATATCATCAACAATCTCATGTTCAGATATACTTTTCTTGTCCATCAGATAAAGAGTTTCAATGTTGCCAAGTCTGTAGAACTGCTCCTCAGTATCATCACGAGGCACGCCAAAGGAAGATCTTATGTAGTAAAGGATACGTTTTTGCCGTTTTTTATCTTGAACGATAGTTATAACAATAGCAGTAACTATCATCAGCGATATCAATATCAAATATTCCATTTTGTTATCTCCAAATTTTGTATTATTTCTATTTCATTATAATTATAGCATATATATTCTATTACTTGGTTATCCCTTTAACACACCACAAATAAAAGAAATAATAACATGAATAGCAAGAGGCGTATCTTTAGTGGTGAGGCGTTGCCCCTACGAAAAGATTTAGTCTCTTTTTTACCTAAGTATTATTATATCATGCAAATTATAAAAATGCAATGCCAACGTCCTGAAAGTACTCGAAAATCCAAGCATTCTCTCTTCTATTAAAGCGATCAAAGACTGTTTTTTATCTTTTCAATCCGCAAGACTTCCCTTTCAATCTGTAAGATTCTATTGATTTTCGCTTCAGAATACAGTATTATGAAAATACGGAAAGTAATTTTCCTACCTGCCGTGCAGGGTTATGGATAAACTCCATAATAGCTCGCCTACCAGGTGTAGAAAGAGATTCTGATTACGTCTTGCTTCGTGCAAGGCGTTTTCTGTTTTATACGGTTTTTACCATTTCTAATTTTCTTGTATAATTAAAATGCAGATTTGATTGATAATTGGGAGATCAGATCAAGTTTAAATTATAGGAGGATAGAGTGATGATTAAAGCTAATTATGCATTACCAAACAACTCTCCATAATTTTGAATTCCAAACAAAATAATAAACTAAAAAAATTCGAGGAGGATAAAATGGACGCACAATACATTTTCGAATGCACATGGAAAATGGAAGAGTCAGCTGTTACAGATGGAAGACTTTTCAATGCAGTAAAAACCACTTCTAAATCAGACATATCACAAATAAAGCCTTTTAAAAATTGGAATGATGCAGCAGAAGCGATCAATAAGTATATCGGTCTTAAATTATCCGGAAGTGCATCTCAATCATCAGGATACATTGATATAGAATTCAGCGATACAGAGATTTATCAGGATGAGATCACAGATGATTTTTTGGAAAAAGTAGCTCCTTTTTCTAAAGGACATCTGTGTTTTGATAGTGGACTTATATCGTCACACTATCGCTGCACTTTTGTAAACGGGAAAACTGTCTACATAGACATTTACCCTCAGGAGGCAATCTACACTGTGTTCGATAAAGAAACAGAACAGTTTGTCGGAACTGTAAGTGAAGCCTTTGCAGAAACGGTAGACAGAGAAAAATACGAAATAAAATCATTAAACCTAGAATTCAATCAGGAGGACTAAAAATGAAGAAGATTATTATTACTAAGAACGGAATGGCTATCAATACAGAATATATCATAGAGATGCATATAATCGACCATCATTCATCTGTGGTTGCATCAAAAAAAAGAACGGAAAACTGATTATGCTATTTATACAACGCTTAGTAAAGATGTACACTTCAAAGACAAACAGATAAATCAGTTACCTCTCTTTTCTAAGGTCACAACAGATGAAGAAATACAGACAATATACGATGATATAATAAAATTTCTCGTAAACAACGAAGTTACTGGCTCCTCGGTACTTGATCTTAGAGAAAAAGAATAACTTAGTAAGTTTTTCTTGATCAACCACCGGTATTTTTATGCCGGTGGTTTTTTGTGTCACGCGTGACACAGCACTCATAGGGAACGACCCATTAGAGATTACCCCTGAGTGTTACAAGCACTCGGGGGTATTGTTGTTTTTTGAATTCTAAGCCAAATCAGAGTTTATATTATTGCCATCAAACCGGAATTTTGCTTACTATTCGGCAAATCATAAGTTTAATTCATCAAATGTCCGGATCATACAGGCGATTCGTTTAGATATCGCTATACTTCTCACCCCCAGCTTCATCTAAACAAAACATTTCCAATATGTACCACTGAAATTGAAAAGTGTATGAAGGATTATACATGGGAGCAGATTGTCTGTACGATAATACACAAATGCAAACACAATGCCGCCAACTGTGGTATAAACGACCTGAAGCAGTACAGACATGATCTGGTCAGGTCTGTTAATGAGATTAGTCAGATGCAGCAATCCAAACACCAGCCCTGAGAGTAGAATTGCTAAAAATATCTTCTTCTTTCCTTCTCCGAAATAATTTCTGAATGCTGTAAACAAAAGGCCTCGGCAAAGAATTTCCTCATAAACTCCCACACTTATACACTGGATTATTAATAGCAATAGCGACGGCATAGCTTCCATAATACCTTTTTCCAAATCATAAAAATTAACTATAAACTGTAAAACCGTTGCTATAACTACTATAGTGCCATACAGGAAAATGCCCTTAACCAGGTTTCTTTTTCCTATCTTCACTTTCTCGTTCAACAGATTTCTGATGACTAAAGCAGTCGTTCCAGCCAGTATGAATTTAAAAATCGATTTTATCAGATTCAGTACATTTCCACTTACATCTGCATGTATCAATAGCAATAACAATTTTGGCAATCTTGTCATCATCGCAATTATCAATGTACTTATAATTGCCAATGCAAGAATCCGTATATCCTTTTTTTTATCCATTATTTTGGAATCCATAACTCAACCCACCTACTACAGAAAATCATGATTTATATGAGCAAGCTGACCGCCCACTCTTACCCATTAATTATATCATATCGCCCCCCGAAAATGCAATCCCATTTCGTTAAGCATAACCACTGAAAAATTTCAGTATTGATAATGATATGCAGTGCTTCGCGGCAACAAAACCCTCCATATATCTACTGACGTTTTAGAGACTTTGTAAATGAAATATCTTTAAACTTGTCCAGAAAGAAATTCATAAATGTGAGCAGTCTGCGAAGAAGAACAAAAGAAAGCTATGACTTGTATTCTTCTCCCTTATGAAACATTTCAGCGAAGGGTTGCATTAAAGGATTTTCTGTGCTATAATTATAATGATAGAGTATGTATACGCGCGCAGAAAGGGGCGTACAGTCATGAAAAAGTTCAAGACCACAGGACTATGTAATCCTTCTAAGAATTATATGGTTGACATCACTGATCGATTGAATAAGATTAAGGTGATGATAGATAACGGCGACTACTTCACAATAAACAGGGCGCGGCAATTCGGAAAGACCACTACTCTTGCTGCTCTTGAAAGGTATCTGAAAGACGAGTACGTTGTATTAAGACTTGATTTTCAGGCAATCGGCACCGCAGATTTTGCCGATGAAGAGAGCTTTGTCAGAACATTATCACTGCTTATAATACGAAAAGCTTCAAAGATGACACTCCCATCCGAAATCATTGATACATTTAATGATTTCGCAAATAGAGAGGCGAATAAAGCAAGACTTGGCGAGTTGTTTCTTTTATTTTCAAAATGGTGTGAGGTTTCTCCCAAGCCAATTGTCTTTATCATTGACGAAGTAGACAGCGCATCAAACAATCAGGTGTTTCTGGACTTCCTTGCACAGCTTAGGCTCCAGTATCTTGAAAGAGAAGACGACGAGGACAATCCTGCGTTTCAGTCAGTGATCCTTGCTGGAGTTGCCGATATAAAGCACATCAAGGGAAATATCAGAAACGATAATGATTCAAAGGTCAACAGCCCCTGGAATATCTCTGCGGATTTCAAGATAGATATGTCACTGTCAGCCGACGGTATCAAGGGTATGCTTGACGAATACGAAGCCGATCATAACACGGGTATGAACACAAAGCTTATTGCCGATTCGATCTACGAACACACAAGCGGATATCCGTTCCTTGTCAGCCGTATATGCCAGATCATCGACGAGCAGCTTGTACCGGACAAGTTTGACAGTCTTAATAAAGCATGGACTAAACAGGGCTTCAATGAAGCAATTAAGATATTGCTTTCCGAAAAGAACTCGCTTTTCCAGTCGCTCACGGGCAAGTTGACAAACTATCCCGATCTTAAAAGATCGATCAGAAGTATCCTCATGGAAGGTACAACACTTTCATATTCCGCGCTTCAGGAGTCTATCTCTCAAATGGAGATGTACGGTTTCATAAAGAACAATCACAATACAGTTGCCATTTCCAACAGGATATTTGAAACGCTGCTGTATAACCTTTTTCTTTCAGACGAGGAGATCAAATCAAGTGCGATGTTCAATGAAGGCACACTTGCCAAAAACATCTTTGTGGAAGACGGCAGGCTGAATATGCGCCTAGTAATAGAGCATTTTATAAAGACCTATACTCAGATATTCGGTCCGCTTGAAGATAAATTCAAGGAAAAGGACGGGCGTGAGCAGTTTCTGCTGTTCCTAAAGCCTATTATCAACGGTACAGGCAACTACTATATAGAAGCGCAGACCAGAGATCAGACACGCACCGATGTTGTGGTGGACTATCTCGGGCAACAGGATATTATTGAACTAAAAATATGGCGTGGGCAGAAATACAATGCCGACGGTGAGCAGCAGCTTGTCGGATACCTCGATCATTTCGGTCTTAACGTCGGATATATGCTGACATTTAATTTCAACAAAAACAAAGAACAGGGTGTAAAGCTTGTCAAGATTGGTGACAAGACAATTTACGAGGGTACGGTATAAAACAGCAAGGGCGGTTCCAAATCGGAACCGCCCCTTTGTGCTGTAAGCATATGTTCTTTTGCTGTCGTTTCACTCAAACGAATAAGAATTTATCTTAAGCTTTCTCAGCAACTGCTTTATATAGCGGACCTATATCATTCCCACTTTCAAAACGAGCTGTTGTTCCGACCGAGACCATTGATTTTTCTGAAAGCTCTGTCTTGTAATTCTCTGTTTGTCTTCATTAAGAACGCTCCTCGTCCTTCATAGTTTGTGTTTCTGAACTATATTACGTTTCAAAATAAAATGCAATATATTGATTGTTAAAAATCACATTAACGCATAAAGTATAATATATTGTATTTTAAATAGTTTGAATAATCTAAATTAGTATTCTCAGTTATGATAAACGTTCACTTCAGCAGAAAATAGATGAATGGAAATTGCTTTGATACTTTCACGACTATTTTAGCTTGAAATCCATTTATCCGAGAGTGTCACGCGTGACACAAAAAAGCCCTGCAACGGTGTGCAGGGGCTTCAAAAACTAAATTACATTATTTTTCCATGTATTTTCCAAGTCCGGTGGAAAAACGCTCATCGAACCAATGCCATACATCCAGCACTTCAGTTCCCTTTCCCCAGCCGAACCAGTTCTGATCCAGTACGTTTCTGTTCTCTTTTGTTAGAATTGTCGCTACATCAGAAAATTCTTCCCACTAATCAGCAAGTTCTTTGTCTGTATATTCATGCAGATCGCGTTCATCAGAGATCTCATCCATAAGTTCAGTCCACTTCCCTTTTGAATGATGCGTTTAATCTTAAGATGTTAGCATTAATAATCCCATTATTTGTGTCACGCGTGACACAAATTTGTTTTCACTATATATAATTTTTTTTTTTCAAAAAATCTGCTATAATAATTATGTAAGTTATTTAAGGAGTGGTTTCGTGAATCTCAAAACAATAGTATGTGGATTATCCGCTGCAGCTATACTAATGCATCACTAAAAGAATTAAAAATCAGAACATAAAGCCATAAAAGGAGTGAACACTATGGCAAACAAAGCATTTAAATTCAGAATATACCCAAATAACGAGCAAAAGGTTTTGTTTGCCAAAACCTTCGGCTGTGTGAGATTGGTATATAACTATTGGTTATACAAAAGAATCAAGCAGTATAAAGAATATGAGACAACTTTAAGTTACAACGCTTGTGCCAAAGAAATGGCTGAACTTAAGAAAATGGAGAAATACTCATTCTTACGGGAAGTGGACAGCGTATCATTGCAGCAGTCGCTTCGACACCTGGATACAGCGTTTCAGAACTATTTCAAACAGCCTAAAACAGGTTTCCCAAGGTTCAAATCAAAAAAATGTAAAAAGAACAGCTATTCTACCGTTTGTATCAAGGGTAACATAGTCATATCCAATGGATACTTGAAATTACCTAAAGTCGGACAAGTCAAAGTAAAACAGCACAGGAACATTCCTGATGAATATGTTCTCAAGTCTGTGACAGTAAGTCAGACTCCAAGCGGAAAATACTATGCTAGTATTCTGTATGAGTACGAAAACCAAGTACAGGAACAGGAACTGCATGACTTCTTAGGGCTTGATTTTTCGATGCACGAGCTGTACAAAGACAGCAACGGCAATGAACCGGCTTACCCCGGATACTACAGAAGAGCTGAAAAAAAGCTAAAAAGAGAACAAAGAAAGCTTTCTCTTATGCAGAAAGGCACTAAAAACCGTGATAAACAACGTATCAAGGTTGCTAAAATGCATGAGAAAGTTGCAAATCAACGAAAGGACTTTCTACATAAACAGTCAAGACAGATAGCCAATGCCTATGATTGTGTATGTATAGAAGATCTTAACATGCAAGCAATGTCTCAGGCACTTAAATTTGGCAAGTCGGTTTCAGATAACGGCTGGGGAATGTTTGTAACATTCCTGAAGTACAAGCTTGACGAACAGGGCAAAAGGCTTGTGAAGATAGATAGATTCTTTGCAAGCAGTCAGACTTGTTCCTGCTGCGGTTATAAAAATAAGGAAACTAAAGAGAGCATGGGATTGTCCCGAATGCGGAACTCACCATGACAGAGATGTAAATGCTGCAATAAATATAAGAAACGAAGGCATGCGAATAGCATTAGCGTAGCCTTAAATCATAAAAACCGTGGGACACACGGGGTTAGCTCGCTTATGCTTAGTGCATTAGTACTATCGAACGAGAACCGAACTCGCTGAGGTCAGGGGAAGCCCCCGCCTTTAGTCGGGGGAGGATGTCACTGGTACAGAACCTTTTAATTTCGATGAAGAAAAAAATCCAGTTTCTATCAATGAACCTGCATTTTCTGAATGGATCGACCAATTAATATCATACGGTGAACATCTCTTTGATATTCCGGGTGATTTCACAGACAATAACGGCAAATTAACGATTGAGATCAAAAAAGTAAATAATACTAATACCTCTGTTTCGGCAGAGGTACTTTTTCATATCATTGACAATCTAAAAAAAATACTGTAAAATCAAATATAAATAAAAAAAGGAAACGGAACACTATGAAACAAACAAAAATTAATATCAAAGCACTCAAATTCATATGCGTTGTCTTACCGCTGATATACCTTATCATGATATCGGTGACGATGATGCTGTATTTCCGAATCGAAGATAATATGTACGATTTAAGCAGTTTTGAACCGAAGATAGAGTATTTCAACATTCATACGAGTGGAGGTTATTCTACCCATGACATTGATCTGACGGCTTACACGGACGACGGGCGCTATTATCTCGAATTCAACAACAATCTGTCAGATAAACCCGACGATCATGTAAAGTATGAACTGTCAAAGACCGAGTATCTGCTTTGTACGAATATTGATATTCAAACACTCGAAGAATATCCGGGAGACTGGGGCAACGATATACCGGAAGAAACGCTGACCATAAAGGAGAAAGGCAAAGAAGAGATCGTTATTGATAAAAAGATGTATTCCAATTATTCAGATCAAAACTTTGGTCTGTGCCGTCAGATATACGATATGAAGAAGAAAGCACCCGAAGGAAAAGTCAGCTATGATACATATATAAAGCTTGCCTCATATCTTTATTCAAACGAAGCAAATTTCGCCTTGCTCAGATACGGAGGCAGTATTTTCGAGTATGATGACCCGACATTCAAAGAAGTCTGTATCAATAAAAAATATGTACGGATTCCAAAAAAACTAAAAGAACTGTATTCTGATTCGAATTGTCTTATCAAAGAACCCAAGACCGAAAAAGGTGCTAAACACAAAGAGGAAGTGCTGAAAAAGTTCATACAGACAGATTACCTTGGTAGCAAAGCATACTATTCCGAGGTCATTTCCGAAAACGATGGAAGTCTCGGCTTTGTACTGGCAAGCCCTAAAAGCGGATACATTATTCTGTTTTACGGCGATATACCGAAAGAAACCGAGCCTCAGCAGTATTTGGACGATGTACTCAGCATTATCGAAGGCGATCCTGCGGGCAAAACAGCTGTAACGATAGCACTATCTGTTGAGACAGCACTGTTCGTGGCAGTGATGTTTTTTGCTGTCAAAAGAACAAGGCGAAAAATGCCGTACATACCGGATATTTCGTCCGATGATAGTGGTGAGTAAAAGGGATAAAATACTAATCAGGAGGGATAATTATGCTTACCTGCATTTATAACGGCAAAGAAATGAATTTCGATGATTTCATTGAAAATTCTGTCAATAATAAGGAAATAGTTGATAAAAAACTGCATTTGAGAAAATTAAGCGATAACAGTGAACTTCATTGTAAAGGCTGCGGTGCTGAGGTAAGGTTCGTAGATACTGAGAAAAAGGCAAAGCACTTCAGACATTTGAAAAGTTCCGAATGCACCTACGATAAATTCTCAAATGATCATAAATATTCCGAAGATATCAGGCAGAAGTTTTATAACGAGATAGATAAAACTATTCCCGGATATGAGATTTTTCTAGATAAACGTCTTGAGGACGGAACATGGGTAGATATAGCTTTCGTCTTTGATAATAAAACTACTGTTGCTTTAAATTTTATAAATAGGTCTTTCAAGGAGACTAAAATGAAAGAACAGCATGAGAAATTCAAAGAAATGGGTGTTGTTGATCTCTGGATTATCATAGGAGAACCTTCCTCAATTGATTTTTTTGAAGATATGTACACTAAGGATGCAATGCTTTTACAGGATGATTGGCAAAACTTAGTATTGTACGCATCTGAAAGCGAGTCCGAAACCGAAAGTGAAAACGAGTTGAATCCTCTAACAGTAAGGTATAAAACAATCTATAAAGCAAGGATCCACCGTCAAAAATTTCACTATGAATCCATGCCTATATCTGCCTTTTCGGTAAACGAATCAGGCAAAATACCTTATATAGAAAAAATAATCGAACAGAAAAATACAGAGATAGAAAAAGACAATGAACTCTACAATGAAGAGCAACGGAAGAAACAGGAAGAACTAGAACGCAGAATGCTTGAAGCTGCAGAAGAAGAAAAGAAACGTCTTGCAAAACTTGCTGAAGTCAAACAAGAAGAAATCAAAAAGAAAGAAAATGTCTTAAAACGCAAAGAAGATAGTGTTGCCGAGCTTCATCAGCGTACCGGAATGTTTATAGGTTCTAAAATAAAAGGCGAGTACGAACTGATTCCTCTGGAAGAAATAAAACTCCCGAAAACATTAATACAAATGATGCCTTATACAAGAGAATTGTTTGAAGAAAAACTAAATAAGGCGTTTATCGGATACGCTGCTCCGATCAAGGAACTTATGATCAAACTCGCTCAATGCTCAAATGAGGAAAAAGATATCTATCTGGATCTAATGAAGCCTTACAGAGAGCTTCCAAAAGATGATGAGAAATTCAGGATACTTGCTCAAATTTCCATTCAAAGCGCCCTGGTAAATTACATTGAAAATTCATATATAGAAGAATTCAGACAAAGAATAAAAAACAGTCTTAATCGTAATAATATAGAGGTCAACGAGGAACAATTAATCAGATTTTTAAAGAAGAACAAAAGTTGGATAAAAAATAATTATGTAGCAGGAAGAGATGATCACATCATGATTGCAAAATACAAAAAGAGCTAATTTTTTCGAGTCTATTTTTTTTGATTCCCTAAATTTTATGATATAATAAGAATATAAAAATTTCTGATGCAAAAATAGGAGGGAAAATTACGGCGATAGATACTAAAGAAATCGTAACGACCATAGCTTATTTAATTGGGGTAAAAAAATCAGCATTGGAATTAAGCTTCCGGGAAGAATGTTCCGAAAAACTTGATTTCCTTTATAACAACAAAGAAGCGAATATAATAAGATACTTAAGCAAACTCAGATCAACTCTGTTTCAGAATTTTAAGAGAACAGACGACGCGATGGTGTATGGCTTAAAAAACCTGACGTCTCTTGAATGGTATGATAACAGCGAGATCGAACAATTAAATAAATGGGGAATACAGATCATAAAGGCAAATTATCGTTCTGAAAAATATATTCTGGATTTCACTAAACTTATCAATGATAATATAGATAATTGTAAAAGTCTTTTCTATGACTGGATCAACTGGGACTATATCAAAAAATTATTTGTAGTACCAAGATATAATAAGCCGAACGTAATGCGGGATGAATTCACGAAATATATGGCTAATATTGAATATTATCCTTTCCAGAAATATATCTACTGGGAGCCTAAGGATTGCGGAGGCATACTTTATTCGGACAGAAAATTTCTGAAATTTCTATATGAAATGAATGGGGATGTTTTTACCGATCAGACAAAATACAGGGACGCTGATGATGATACCAGAAATAACATTTATAATTTCATTGATGATTCTGAAAAGACCACTATTGCTGTAGACTGTGAAAATTCCGATCCTTTTAAGCTATACAGCGTATTAAAAGGACTTGAACCTGATGAATTGGCAAAAATAGAAAAAATAACTCTTTATGACGATCCGCATACAACAACGGGCTGGGACTGGCTTTCTAAATTTATCAAGATCCCTGTCGAGCATATAGAAATAGATAGAATAACAGACAGAAAGAGTCTTGTAGATATAAGAATGACTGCCTGTATAGTAAAGGATTTCTACAACAACAATATAACCTCTTTTATTTTAGTATCAAGCGATTCGGATTTCTACGGTCTTATTGAAAGTCTTCCCGAAGCGAATTTTCTTGTAATGTATGAGTATGACAAGTGTGGCTTTGCTATAAAAGATGCTCTTACTCAGCACGGGATCTATTATTGTGCGATAGACGATTTTTGTTCTGCAGCAACGGAAGATTTAAAGCGTTCTGTTTTGTTTTCTGAATTGGAAACCCACTTTCCTACCCTGCTGGGCGAAGAACCAATGGAACTAACGAAGAAGATCTATGAAGAAACAAGAATTACTGCTACGAAAAAAGAAATGGAAAACTTCTGTACAAGATACGTGAAGACATTAAAGCTGAAGATCGTTGATGGAAAATTCGAAATTGAAATACAAAAATAATTATTAAGCAGATTTATTTTATTATTGATAATAGTCAAATATATTCAAGAGAATATTTGGGAGTTGTCTTAGAAAAAGAGACGACTCCCCTTTTGTTTTTCCAAATAAAACGTTTGACGATTTTGCCGCCGCACGCTCGTGACTTTAGTCATGAGTTAGGCGGCATTTCTAGACATTCTGTTGTGCATTGTCGAGGGTATGTATATTCATTGTAATACCATATCGTAAGAACTACCAAATACAGGAAGTCCTGATCATATACTTCGTCTTATAAACTGTAAGCCTCACTTAAGAATGTCAGATACTATAATTCTTAAGTGAAAGACAGCTAAGTGAGTAAGATTAGCTGTCTTTCTGCTTCTTAAACCTCATAAAAAGAAAAATTGAATTCTGTTTGTGTCACGCGTGACACAAACACAGAACAACTTTTAAGTAGTCTCTCCTCAATTCAAATAAAACTCTCGTAGTATCGACAAAAGCGATAAAACATGGTATAATAGAAGTGCAAAGAAAAAGCCGGAAAACGAGAAAAAAGCTTGCACTTTGGAGGATGCCATGTATAAGTTCAAGAGAGAAAAGCAGATTTCATTTACCGATTTCAATCAGCCGCTGGGACTGCAAATGAACCTGGATAACCGCTGGGTGAAGAAAGCAGCAATGATCCCGTGGGAAACGATCGAGGCTGAGTATGCGAAGCTGTTCCCGAGCCATACCGGTATGCCTGCAAAGCCCCTGCGCATGGCACTCGGTTCGCTGCTGATTCAGAAGCAATATCACTATCCTGATGAGGAACTGGTCGAACAGATCAGAGAAAACCCGTACTATCAGTATTTCATCGGTCTGCCCGGATATGAAGACAAGATTCCGTTTGTGCCGTCTCTGCTTGTTGAAATTCGCAAGCGTCTGTCTGAAGAGGTGCTGAACGAGATCAATGAAATGATCATCGAATACAATACACTGAAAGACGATCAGGTCAATCAGGATGACGATGATGATCACGGTAACAGCGGCGGAGAGCAGGATGTCCGGAATCACACGGAAACCGCTGGGATTTCTGGTACATTGATCATTGATGCAACTTGTGCTCCGCAAAACATCAAGTATCCGCAGGATATTGAACTGCTGAATGAAGCGCGTGAAAAGCTGGAAGATATGATCTGTCGGGTCAGTGATAAATACAATTTCTACAGACCGAGAATGTACCGTGAGAAGGCATGAAAGGATTATCTTGCTCTCGCAAAATGCAGAAAACGCGGTGCGAAAAAGATCAGAAAAGCAATCAAAAAGCAGCTGCAATACATCCGCCGCGATCTTGGATATATCTCGAATCTGCTGAAAAACAATGGTGTTGTGCTTTCAGAATCTGACGCATATTTACTCGACATTCTGGAGACAGTCTATTCGCAGCAGCAACATATGTTTGTCAGCAATACACATCGCATTGAAAATAGAATCGTCAGCATCAGCCAGCCATATATCCGACCTATCGTCAGAGGAAAAGCAAAATCTCCGGTTGAGTTCGGTGCCAAGCTGGATCTGTCTGTGGATGAAACCGGAATGTGCAGAATTGAAAAGCTATCCTTCGATGCCTACAACGAGAGTGCCGTTTTGAAAACTGCGCTCGAGAATTATAAGAAGCGCACAGGACATTATCCGGAGCGTGTGCTCGCAGATCAGATCTATCGCAATCGGGATAACATTGCATTTTGCAGCAGTCTCGGCATTCGGCTTTCCGGAAAGAAACTCGGAAGGCCGAAGAAGGATGCAGACAGCAAGGCTGAGAAGAAAATCGCCTATCAGGATAATACCGACCGAATTGAAGAGGAGCGGAAGTTTAGTCTCGCGAAACGCAAATTCGGTCTGGGTCTGCTGCTTACAAATAGAGAAGATACAACAAAAGCATCGATCGTTCTCAGCATCATTGCAATGAACATCGACCGTCTTGCGGCGAAGCTTTTGCGCCTTATTCAGTTTTTGCTGAATTTCGAGCTGTCATATGGCCTGCGGCGGTGCTCTTGAAATTATGCCTTAATGAGGAGAGACTAAGTATATAAAATTTTAAATTCTTAAAAAAATCTACTATAATAAATATATATGGAAACCATCGTATTTTGTAGCAACTGTAAGCGACAGAAGTCTTAAACAGGTAACAGATTACATTAATTCTCAAAAAAAACAAGTAGAAGGAGGGAGTCTGCAGTATGCAGATATATACGACTTACAGCGTTAAGATCAAGCATTACAACAACATTTTCAAAGATACCGTTATCGTATACAGACATGCTGTAGATTACCTTATCAAAGTATGTCTTGATAATTGGGATAACATAGTTGCATTCAAAGATGTGAATAGACTCACATATATTGAAACACTGATCCATGCTACAAAAGATAATCCCAATCCAATTTATGATTTTGATGCCAAATTCTATAAGATGCCAAGTTATCTGCGTCGTGGTGCTATTAACGATGCTATTGGCAAGGTATCATCTTACAAAAGTAATCTCGCAAACTGGATTAAAAATCAGGTTGGCAGAGAACCATCAAACCCAAAAGCAGGATATACATTTCCGTCAATGTATCGTACAGTAATGTACAATCAGACCGGTGATTATACTGCTCAGATCAAAGTTTATATCCGAAACACATGGGATTGGATAACAATAAACCTTAAAAAGTCAGATATGGATTATATATACAGACATTGCAGTTTTCGCAAGCAATGCGCTCCAACACTTCAAAAACGAGGCAAGGAGTGGTTTTTGGACTTTCCGTTCGAGGAAAAGGTCAAACTTGCAGATATATCTGTGTATGAACAGACCATTGTTGCTGTAGATCTTGGTATCAACACTGCCGCTACGATTTCCGTAATGCGTTCAGATGGCACTATTCTTGGAAGGCATTTTTGTAAGCTTCCCAAAGAAACAGACCATCTGATGCATAGCATTAACCGTATAAAAAAAGCTCAGCAGCATGGTAACTATAAAACACCAAGGCTTTGGGCAAAAGCCAAAGGAATCAATCACGACATTGCCACTAAAACTGCTGCCTGCATCGTAGATATAGCCGTTCTTTATAATGCAGATGTTATTGTATTTGAGCATTTAGACAAGAACGGTAAGGTCCGCGGTTCTAAAAAGCAGAAGCTCAAGCTGTGGCGCAGTCAGGAAGTACAGTCTATTGTAACGAATAAAGTTCACAGACTGGGTATGAGAGTAAGCCATATCTGTGCATGGAATACGTCACACCTTGCCTACGATGGCAGTGGTTTTGTACTTCGTGGTAAATTCGGTGGTTTCAATACCTATGAGCTATGCAAATTTCAAAATGGCAAGACCTACAACTGTGATCTATCTGCTTCGTATAATATCGGGGCAAGATACTTTATACGTGAAATATTAAAATCCTTGGATGAGAATTCAAGGTTGCTCATTGAGGCTAAAGTACCTCAATGCAGTAAGAGAAGCACCTGCACGTTCTCTACTTTAGTTAACCTGAATGCGGAAATTATTGCTCAAACAGCATAATTTTCTGAGTTCAGGCTGTATGGTAGAAACGTAGTCCGCCCACCTAAAGTGGGCGTGTCCGCTAGGACACTATTGGAAGCACGCGACTTTAGTCGTGTGAGGCTTCACTTAGATTTTTCTGTATGGTATAATATAAAAAAGCAAAAAAAATTTTTTTATATAGTTTATTTCATCGAAAAAACACTTTTTAACTATACAGAATTTTTTATATCCTTCAAAATATTATATAATATATATAGAAACAAAAATTTTCTGAATGATTTAAAAGAAAAAAATCATCCATTCAGAAAATAATTCCAAACAACAACTATATAAAAAATACGGAGGTAACAACTATGAAAACTAATAAGATGATATGCGCGATAGCATGTGCGATGATCATAATGATGACCGCCTGCGGAAATACTGAAGTTAAGGATGCTGATAATATCAGCGATTCTTCTGCAGAAATTACTGCTGTAGAAAAGGAAGATGAGAATGAAGTAGTAACAGATACTATGGATTCTTCTTCTGCCTGCGAGGATGATTCTTCCCGTATGGATGATAATAGTTCTTCAAGGCCTGATGACAGCTCCAAGACAGACAGTAGTTCCAAGAATGAAAGCAGTTCTAAGAAGGACAATAGCTCCTCTAAGGCTGCAAACAAGAAGTCTGATTCCTCTTCCAAGTCAAGCTCTAAGAGCTCAAATAAGTCTTCCGGAAATTCTAATTCCTCCGGCGGAAACGGTAATGCTAATACTTCTCAGAAGAATAATTCAGGAGGAAATAACAGTAATTCAGGAAGCACTAATAATAACGGAAATACAGGCAATTCCAATAATACTCAGCCAGTTGTAAATTATAATCCTGAACCTGCTACCACTCCCCAGCCCCAGACTGTTTCAGATCCTACACCTCAGCCTGAACCTGTTCAGCTTACTGAAGACGGATATGACCCCAGAGAATATGCAAGACTAAGAGGCGGAGCTCTGGTTCATACAAATAAGCCTTATGATGGCTTTGCAAATGATATCCATTATTATCTCAGTTGGGTAAATGATCTTAGTGATGTAGAACTTGCTTACTTCAACTTTGATATGGGATGCATGACAGATAGAGATTGGCAGATAATTTGTGATGACTGCTGGAACCACATTCATAATAAATACGGCTATCTATCCAATATTAAGTTCGAAGATAATAACGAATATTTTGTTTCTTTCGATGAGAACGGAAATTGCCTTGATTGGAAAGGCAGCTTTGGATTTGGTATTGGAAGCGCAAGTTTTTTTACAAATAATCGTGGAGAAGTTTGTGTTGATGAAAATAATATCGATTGGTATTACGAAGATTTCATTGAAATAATAGACCATTTTTACGAGGAAATAGATGAAAGTATAGACTGTCATCATTATACCGAAAATGATAATTATACACAGTACATTCACTTTAATTATTACTATCATGGTCCCGGACACGACAACGTATTTATATGTCAGCATGATTGAATTTTTTTACAGAGGAGATTTTTCTCCTCTGTTTTTTTATCATAAAAAATTATTTTAAAAAAATCCTTTTTTTTATTTTTAGTAATTTTCGTATATAATAAAATCAGATGTTTTCAAGAGGGAAAACATACTCTTTAAATTACATAAAAAAAAGAAAGGATGTATTTTTTTATGCAGAAAAACAGAAAAAAGCTCATCGCAAGAATGTCCGCTGCTACAATGGCTACACTCATGGCGTTCAATTCAATGGTTCCGATTATCAGTTCAGCGGCTGAAGGCTCACTGTGGTTCAAGGACGGAAAGGTAACTTTGGAGCAGGCTGATGGTATTTACTATAATTATACCTCCAAACTTCCCTTTACTGCATATGATTCTCCAAGCGAGCACGCAACATATGGCGGCGCTGTAAAGTTCCGTAATTCAAACGGATCTACTACAGAGGCAATAGGACTTACTGAGGGCGGTGGAATGCACCAGATGGTAATGTATGAGATGAAGGGTACCGGGGCAAATTCCAATCTTGGTATCTGCCTCAGACCTACAGCACACTCCTTTGCTGCCGGATTTTTTGATTCAGACGGAAAGATCGTCGAATACACATCTACTAATGGCTACACAGGTTACTGGAATAAGGTCAAAGATACTCCGACCGGAAAGGCAATAGCCGCAGCTATGTACTATGGCTACGGCGGAAGAGTCCAGGGAAAGAGTAAGAGTGTTGCAGACTGCTATATTGCAACTCAGTTTATCATCTGGGAACTTGTATGCGGATACAGAGATTCTAAAACTATGGAACTCGTTACTAAGGATGCCAACGGAAGAACGATCTCTACCAGTTCAAGCCTCCTTGATTACTACAAGCCAACTGCAGGAGGTGCTGTTATAAGCAAGAACAGCAGCTGCACGGGAATCGTTGATGAATACAATAAAATCGTTAAGTCCATGAAGAATTGGGCTGATACTCATAATAACTTTCCTAACAGTCTGAAATCTACAGCAGACAAAGTTGTTCTTCAGTATGATTTTGCTGACAACAAGTATACCGGTAGCGTTGATATAAAGGGTGCAAAAGGAAACTGGGCAAATGCAACTGGCACAGCTCTCAAGTCTCAGTGGGGTGCTGATAATATATCTACAAACGGTACAGTATATACCATAAGTTCTGAGAAAAGACCGACAGCTTCCAAAACTGTTATTTCGCCTATAAGGACTGATGAGTATGATGCTGCAGACACTTGGACAATCTATAATCACAGTTTTGATCCAAGAAAAGCAAGAAACAGCTCTGACGAAGACTGCCAGGATCTTGCATTTGATGCAATGAGAATTGACCCTGTTGAAGGCGAGATCAATTATCAGGTAGCAAGCTACGGCGATATCGAGCTGACTAAGCTGTGGGAAATTAACGGAAATATTATCGATGATGAAAAGGCAGCCGAATATATGACTTCCATTTCCTTCAACCTGTCCACAATAGGCGAAGATGGTAAGACATACTATGTTAAGGCAAGCTGGGATAGCCTTTCTTCAAGCGACTATACCTTTACAGGAACGACTACAAATGCAAGTGAAGCAACAAACTTCAGATTCAACTCCGGTGCTGAAGCTGATACAGTAATGAAGATCAAAAACATTCCTGCCGATGAAGATGGTATGGATTATGTTGTGACTGAAACTGTAAGAGAAAATTCAAAGGCATATAATGATGGTTACGCTGCAGAGGATCCTAAGAACGTTCATGTCAGCGGATACAGCCTGACAGATAAGCCCGAGGTTGCAACAGTAACATTTGCAAATAATAAGGAAAGCATTTACGGTCAGGTTTCTCTTCTGAAACTCGATTCTGAAAACGGTGAAAGACTTTCCGGTGCAACTTTTGAACTGTGGAATGATACTAACGAAAATGGTCAGCTTGATGAAGCTGATGTTAAGGTTGGAACGCTCAATGATAACAACAACGGCGAGTATGTTTCCGACAGGATCGAAGGCGGTAAATATCTCGTAAGAGAAACAAAGGCTCCTTACGGTTATGTTGTATACAGAGCACCTATCGCTTTTGAAATCACCGAGGACGGTCAGAACCTGACTATCGGTAATACTACAGACGAAAACGGCAATGTTGTATTCAAGGAAAGACCTGCCAAGGGCAACATCGAGCTCAACAAGGTCGATTCTGATACAAATGAACCTATCTCCGGTGCGGAATTCACTGTATGGAAAGATGAAAACAAGAACGGTACTCTTGATGACGGCGATACAGAAGTGGGAACTCTTTATGAAACAACAGAAGAAGTGATCGAAGAGGATACTCCTGACGGAGAAGCCGGAGAGGTAGTTACACGTGGTACCGGAAATTACCACATAGAAGGCCTCAGACTGGGACAGTATATCGTAAAGGAAACAGCGGCACCTGAGAATTACATCATTGATCCTAATGAATATGTAGCTGTTGTTGAAGCTGATGGACAGACTGTTTATATCAATAACAGAGAGAATAAAGAAGGATTCTTTGAGGTAGAAAAGAAGGGTAAGATAACTCTTACAAAGTACGATTCCAGATACCCTGACCATGTTCTTTCAGGAGCAGTATTTGATGTATGGAAGGATACTAACTCTAACGGATTTGTAGATGAAGTCGATGAATATCTTGGCAATCTTGTCGAAACTGCAGACGGTATCTACGAAATGTCAAATCTGAGACTGGGCGATTATATCGTACATGAAGCAGCGGCTCCCGAGGGCTTCAATGTTGATGATGGTTACTACCCTGCAGCTATTAGAGATGACGGCGATATCGCAGTTGTAACAAACAGAGATGCAGACGGTGATTTCGCTTCCGGCTTCTACAATGACATCAAGCGTGGTGATATAGAGATAACAAAGACAGATATCGTATCATCTGAAGCACTGCCCAACACAGGCTTCAGGATCTACGACAAGGACAAGAACGTTATCTTTGAAGATTACACCGATGAAAACGGAAAAATCACCTTCAAGGAACTTGAATACGGTGAGTACTACTACCAGGAGTATGATGCTCCCGAGGGCTACATCATCGATGAATCTCTCTACAGATTTGAGATACGTGAGGATGGTGTCGTAGTAAGAGCTGATATGACAAACAGACCAAAGCCTGCACTTGTTACCATAACTAAAACTGATATTTCTGAATCCACTACCCTGCCTAACACAGGAATAAGGATCTGCAGAGCTGACGGTACTGTTGTATCCGAACAGCGTACAGGTTCAGATGGTTCTGTGACCTTCGAGATTAATATCGAAGAGCTCGGATATGGCAAGTACTACTTCGAAGAGTTTGATGCTCCCGAGGGTTATCTTATCAATGACGAAAAGCACTGGTTCGAGATCACTACAGGCGGTCAGGTCATTCACGATAAGCTGAGGGATGAAAAGGTTCCTAAGACAAGCGTTGATGTAAACACTGCTCTTCCTTTGACAGCCGGCGCAGGTGCTGTGGCAGGACTTATAGTTCTGACATACGTTGCAATAGGCAAGAAGAAAGAAATCTAATTTAACAGCGCCTTTATTATCATACATCCTTTGAGAAAAGACAGCTAAGTGTAAAAGCTTAGCTGCCTTTTCGTATCTTAAATAGTCTTCCGTCTTAGTGTTTCGTGTCACGCGTGACACAAAATAAATTCTATTTTTATTTTTCATTTTACTTAACTGAATTTTCTACTATAATACAAAAGGCAAGTATTTTAATATCTATTAGCAAAACTTCCCTGCCGCTTCTACACAGTGGAAAATCCTTAAAGAAAAGTCAGCTAAGTGTAAAACTTATCCGTATATTTTCGCCTTTGTCCTTATAAGGATACGAAGCCTTTTTAATTTGTGTCACGGGTGTCACACTTGATACACAGGGGCTGAGGACATTTCTCGGGTGGATTTTATCCGTTAATTGAGTGGATTTCATCCGTTAATTCAAAATCGAAACTAACAGAGATTCTGCGTTTCAGATTAGTTTGTGTCACACGTGACACAGCGTAAGCACATAGATTTCATTTGTTCCAATAATGGTTATGCCAGTAAATAAGGGGACTAGAACTCCCCTGCTTTGGATTTCAATGGCATCTATTAAGAATAAAAGCCATGATTCACTTGTTTCTGGTATTAGGCGTGTCACGCGTGACACAATCACAGCAAAGCTTTTAAGTATATATAATTTTTTATTCTTAAATAAATCTGCTATAATATATATGGAATCCATCGTATTTTGTAGCAACTGTAAGCGACAGAAGTCTTAAACAGGTAACAGATTACATTAATTCTCAAAGAACTAAGTAGAAGGAGGGAGTCGGCAGTATGCAGATATATACGACTTATAGCGTTAAGATCAAGCATTACAACAACATCTTTAAAGATACCGTTATCGTATACAGACATGCTGTAGATTACCTTATCAGCGTTTGTCTGGATCATTGGGATAACATTGTTACATTCAAAGGGGTGAGTAGACTCACATATATCGAAACACTGATCCATGCTACAAAAGATAATCCCGATCCAATTTATGATTTTGATGCCAAATTCTATAAGATGCCAAGCTATCTGCGTCGTGGTGCTATAAACGAGGCTATCGGCAAGGTATCATCTTACAAAAGCAATCTCGCCAATTGGATAAAAGATCCTGTAGGCAGAGAACCATCGTATCCAAAAGCAGGTTATTCATTCCCGTCTATGTATCGTACAGGAATGTACAATCAGACCGGTGATTATACTGCCCAGATCAAAGTCTACATTCGTAATACATGGGACTGGATTACGATAAACCTTAAAAAGTCTGATATGGATTATATATACAGACATTGCAGTTTTCGCAAGCAATGCGCTCCAACACTTCAAAAACGAGGCAAGGAGTGGTTTTTGGACTTTCCGTTTGAGGAAAAGGTCAAACTTGCAGATATATCTGTGTATGAACAGACCATTGTTGCTGTAGACCTTGGAATAAACACCGCTGCTACGGTTTCCGTAATGCGTTCAGATGGCACTATTCTTGGAAGGCATTTTTGTAAGCTTCCCAAAGAAACAGACCATCTTATGCATTGTGTTAACCGTATCAAAAAAGCTCAGCAGCATGGTAACTATAAAACACCAAGGCTTTGGGCAAAAGCCAAAGGAATCAATCACGACATTGCCACTAAAACTGCTGCCTGCATCGTAGATATAGCCGTTCTTTATAATGCAGATGTTATTGTATTTGAGCATTTAGACAAGAACGGTAAGGTCCGCGGTTCTAAAAAGCAGAAACTCAAGCTGTGGCGCAGTCAGGAAGTACAGTCTATTGTAACGAATAAAGCTCACAGACTAGGTATGAGAGTAAGCCATATCTGTGCATGGAATACGTCACGCCTTGCCTACGATGGCAGTGGTTTTGTACTTCGTGGTAAATTCGGTGGTTTCAATACCTATGAGCTATGCAAATTTCAAAATGGCAAGACCTACAACTGTGATCTATCTGCTTCGTATAATATCGGGGCAAGATATTTCATACGTGAAATATTAAAATCCTTGGATGAGAATTCAAGGTTGCTCATTGAGGCTAAAGTACCTCAATGCAGTAAGAGAAGCACCTGCACGTTCTCTACCTTAGTTAACCTGAATGCAGAATTTATTGCTCAAACAGCATAATTTTCTGAGTTCAGGCTGTATGGTAGGAACGTAGTCCGCCCACCTAAAGTGGGAGTGTCCGATAGGATACTATAGGAAGCACGCGACTTTAGTCGTGTGAGGCTTCACACACTTGACCTGAGAACATTTCTCGGGTGGATTTCATCCGTTAATTGAGTGGATTTCATCCGTTAATTCAAAATCGAAACTAACAGAGATTCTGCGTTTCAGATTAGTTTGTGTCACACGTGACACAGCGTAAGCACATAGATTTCATTTCTCCCAATAATGGTTATGCCAGTAAATAAGGGAACTAGAACTCCCCTGCTTTGGATTTCAATGACATCTATTTAGAATAAAATCCATGATTCACTTGTTTCTGGTATTAGGCGTGTCACACTTGATACACAGGGACTAAGAACATTTCTCGGGTGGATTTTATCCGTTAATTGAGTGGATTTCATCCGTTAATTCAAAATCGGAACTAACAGAGATTCTGCGTTTTAGATTAGTTTGTGTCACACGTGACACAGCGCACGCACATAGATTTTATTTGCCCCAATAATGGTTATGCCAGTAAATAAGGGGACTAGAACTCCCCTGCATTGGATTTCAATGGCATCTATTAAGAATAAAAGCCATGATTCACTTGTTTCTGGTATTAGGCGTGTCACGCGTGACACAATCACAGCAAAGCTTTTAAGTATATATAATTTTTTATTCTTAAATAAATCTGCTATAATATATATGGAATCCATCGTATTTTGTAGCAACTGTAAGCGACAGAAGTCTTAAACATAAACATGTAACAGATTACATTAATTCTCAAAAACCAAGTAGAAAGAGGGAGTCTGCAGTATGCAGATATATACGACATACAGCGTTAAGATCAAGCATTACAACAACATCTTTAAAGATACTGTTATCGTATACAGACATGCTGTAGATTACCTTATCAGCGTTTGTCTGGATCATTGGGATAACATAGTTGCATTAAAAGAGCTGCACAGACTCACATATATCGAAACACTGATCCATGCTACAAAAGATAATCCCGATCCAATTTATGATTTTGATACAAAATTCTATAAGATGCCAAGCTATCTGCGCCGTGGTGCTATTAACGAGGCTATAGGCAAGGTATCATCTTACAAAAGCAATCTCGCCAATTGGATAAAAGATCCTGTAGGCAGAGAACCATCGTATCCAAAAGCAGGTTATTCATTCCCGTCTATGTATCGTACAGGAATGTACAATCAGACCGGTGATTATACTGCCCAGATCAAAGTCTACATTCGTAATACATGGGACTGGATTACGATAAACCTTAAAAAGTCTGATATGGATTATATATACAGACATTGCAGTTTTCGCAAGCAATGCGCTCCAACACTTCAAAAACGAGGCAAGGAGTGGTTTTTGGACTTTCCGTTCGAGGAAAAGGTCAAACTTGCAGATATATCTGTGTATGAACAGACCATTGTTGCTGTAGATCTTGGTATCAACACTGCCGCTACGATTTCCGTAATGCGTTCAGATGGCACTATTCTTGGAAGGCATTTTTGTAAGCTTACCAAAGAAACAGACCATCTTATGCATTGTGTTAACCGTATCAAAAAAGCTCAGCAGCATGGTAACTATAAAACACCAAGGCTTTGGGCAAAAGCCAAAGGCATCAATCACAACATTGCCATAAAAACTGCGAACTGCATCGTAGATATAGCCGTTCTTTATAATGCAGATGTTATTGTATTTGAGCATTTAGATAAGAACGGTAAGGTCCGCGGTTCTAAAAAGCAGAAGCTCAAGCTGTGGCGCAGTCAGGAAGTTCAGTCTATTGTAACGAATAAAGCTCACAGACTGGGTATGAGAGTAAGCCATATCTGTGCATGGAATACGTCACGCCTTGCCTACGATGGCAGTGGTTTTGTACTTCGTGGTAAATTCGGTGGTTTCAATACTTATGAGCTATGCAAATTTCAAAATGGCAAGACCTACAACTGTGATCTATCTGCTTCGTATAATATCGGGGCAAGATATTTCATACGTGAAATATTAAAATCCTTGGATGAGAATTCAAGGTTGCTCATTGAGGCAAAAGTACCTCAATGCAGTAAGAGAAGCACCTGCACGTTCTCTACCTTAGTTAACCTGAATGCAGAATTTATTGCTCAAACAGCATAATTTTCTGAGTTCAGGCTGTATGGTAGGAACGTAGTCCGCCCACCTAAAGTGGGAGTGTCCGATAGGATACTATAGGAAGCACGCGACTTTAGTCGTGTGAGGCTTCACACAGCAAACGTACTTGGATTACATTGATACCTATTGAAGGTATATGACTATTTATTCACTTGAATTTGATATAGAGCGTGTCACGCGTGTCACACTTGATGCACAGGAAATCTGAATATTATCCGGGTGGATTTCATCCGTTAATTCAAATAAATAGATTTCTGAAAAGATTGTATTTTAAATTTGTTTGTGTCACGCGTGACACAAGGATAAACTCCATTTTTCATTATATCGTACCAAGTTTCCTATTATAATAAAAACATAGGTATTATAATTGATATTTGGAGTTTTAAAATTCAAAATCATAGGAGGAAAATATCAATGGGACAAAGATCACAAATCTACGTAAAATTCGAATCAGAAAAAGGGAAAATATTAATTGCAAGCCGGAAGGAAAGTTGAGTAAGGGTAAAGTTCACTGCAGCTGTCCTTGGTGTTCTTTCAGCGGACTAACATATCGAAGGATGAGGCTCGGTATAGCAATGGACTACTCTGAAAATCATTACGAAGAATATTATGATGATATAATATAAGACAGGAGAATGATCATGTTTGAACTAAATTTTGAGGAGCTGGATATGCTCTCACCTTTTGAAAAATTCAAAGATAAAATCGAAAAATCTAATCTTAAACCTGACAGTAAGATTTTATTATTAACCCATAACGATCTTGATGGCTCAGGACCTGCAGTGCTTCTCAAAAGTATTTTTTCAAAAATAGAGATCATTCACTGCTCAAATAATAGTATGGATCGCGAAATAATGAAATCTATATATGCTGCCAACAAATACAATGCAGTGTTTGTAACAGATATATCCTGTTCTAGGGAAACTGCAGAAAAGATCAACGAACACTATAACAGAAAAAAGTATTATTTGCTTGATCACCACAGAACAGCTGAATTTCTGAATGAGTACGACTGGGCATTTGTTCAGTCAGATCATATCAAAGACACTTTCATAGACGAATACTACAAAGAACCCATTGGAAAGCCTTCCGCAACTTCAATAACCTTCGACTTTTTGAAGTACTATGGGCTTACGAAGTATATCAAAAATTTTTCTCTTGCTAAGGAACTTGCTTTCATGATAAGTGCTTATGATTCTTGGGATTGGGTAAATGTTTTTGAAAAAGATCCAAAGTTTCTGGATCTGAACACTGTATTTTGGATCTACCAGCCGGAAATATTCGACAACATCTTTTCAAAAAAGATATCTGAAGAAGGAGCAAAGATCCTCGATAAAAGAGAAAACTTTGTACTTATGCTGGAAAAAGGAAGAAACGAAAACTATATCAACTCAAAAAGAGAGTCATTCAAAAAGTGTGTACTTACAATAGATGATGTTTCTTACAAGGCAATTTATTGTTTTGCAGACTCTCACACCCCGGAACTTTTTGAAGTAATGAAAACTGATTTTCCGGAAGGAGACATTGCAATCATAAATACAGGTTCCAAATTATCCTTCCGTTCCATAAACAATGATATCAATGTCGAAAAGCTTGCGAGAAAGCTTGGAGGCGGTGGACATATCAATGCAAGCGGATTTCCTATTTCTTCTGAACTTCAGGAAGAATATATGGAGAAGCTTTTTAAAGGAACTATAAGTCTGATTTGATAAATATAGACATTGAAATCAAATGAAGAATCCAAATGCTCAACAATAAAAAGTATATTGAGGTAAAACAAATGGACAAAATAAAGAAATCAAGTATGAAATATTCACTGAGAAAAAACGGGATACCTATTTTCATAGGCATCTCTGTTATTACACTAATAATATTAGCGTCTATGAATTTCAACGTCAACAACGACAATAAAACAAAGAAAGAGAAAGTAGCAAATAATATTTTTTACGGCTGCATAAAGACAGAAAGCGAAGAAAAAGTTCTGGTGATCACCCAGGCAAATTATTTCATCGAAAATGAATGCCTTGATGATGGCAGCGGAGAAAAATATAAAGAACTAAATACAATACTATTCAAAAACGGACTCAAACAATATTCAGAAGGGAAATACTCTTTAACAGAAGGAGTGAATGAGTCTGACTTAGTTCAGATATTAACTGAGAACAATATGGTTTTGGATTTCAAAAACAAGGAATATAATGATTTCTGCAACAGATAATTCAGGAGAAAAGCTCATCGATAGATGGGCTTTTTTTATTGTGTCACGCGTGTCACATTTAGATCAGTTGGATTTCGTTCGTTAATTAGAGTGGATTTTGTCCGTTAATTCAAAGCTAAACTGCTTGAAATTCTGCTTTTCGACTTAATCTGTGTCACGCGTGACACACTCAGATCAGTTGGATTTCATACGTTAGTTAAGATGGATTGTATCCGTTAATTCGGGCCTTGCTAGTATTATGGAGAGTGGATTTTGTCCGTTAATTCAAAGCTAAACTGCCTGAAATTCTGCTTTTCGACTTAATCTGTGTCACGAGTGACACACTCAGAGAGGGTGGATTTCATACGTTAATTCGAGTCTTGCTAGTATTATGGAGAGTGGATTTTGTCCGTTAATTCAAAACTGAAATGCCCGAAATACTGCTTTTCAACTTAGTCTGTGTCACGAGTGACACACTCAGAGAGAGTGGATTTCATACGTTAATTCGAGTCTTGCTAGTATTATGGAGAGTGGATTTTGTCCGTTAATTCAAAACTGAAATGCCCGAAATACTGCTTTTCAACTTAGTCTGTGTCACGAGTGACACACTCAGAGAGAGTGATTTCATGCGTTAATTCGAGTCTTGCTAGTATTATGGAGAGTGGATTTTGTCCGTTAATTCAAAACTGAAATGCCCGAAATACTGCTTTTCAACTTAGTCTGTGTCACGAGTGACACACTAAGAGAGGGTGGATTTCATACGTTAATTCAAGTCTTGCTAGTATTATGGAGAGTGGATTTTGTCCGTTAATTCAAAACTGAAATGCCCGAAATACTGCTTTTCAACTTAGTCTGTGTCACGGGTGACACGCTCGAAACCAGGAAGTTAGTTCATCGCATAGATGGATTGCGACCGTTAATTCAAAATTTAAACTCCCCAAATACTGCTTTTCAAATCAGTTTGTATCACTGGTGACACGCTCGAATTCAAGACATCTGATCATTGCATAGGTGGATTGCATCCGTTAATTCAAGAGTGAAATACACAGAAATACTGCTTTCAGCTTTGTTTGTGTCACACGTGACACAATTGAAGAAGAATAATGCTGCGGGTGGATTATATCCGTTAATTAGAGGCTTGCTTGTATTTTGAATGTGGATTGTATCCGTTAATTCTAAACAGAAACTCCCGAATCACTTCGTTTCAACTTAGTTTGTGTCACGCGTGTCACACTTAGATCAGGTGGATTACGTCCGTTAATTAGAGTGGATTTCATACGTTAGTTAAGATGGATTGCATCCGTTAATTCGGGTCTTGCTAGTATTATGGAGAGTGGATTTTGTCCGTTAATTCAAAACAGAAACTCCCCCAAATAAATCATTTCAGAATAATTTGTGTCACCCGTGACACAGTCAGATGAGGTGGATTGCGTCCGTTAATTGAAGTGGAATTTGTCCGTTAATTCAAGAATGAAATACACAGAAATGTTGCTTTCAGCTTTGTTTGTGTCACGAGTGACACAATCGAAACTATTGAATCAGAATAATGCTGCGGGTGGATTGTATCCGTTAATTCAAAACAGAAACGCATGAAAATACTGCTTTTCAGATTAGTCTGTGTCACGGGTGACACGCTCGAAACCAGGAAGTTAGATCGTCGCATAGATGGATTTCGCTCGTTAATTCAAAATTTAAACGCCCAAAAATACTGCTTTTCAAATCAGTTTGTATCACTGGTGACACGCTCGAATTCAAGACATCTGATCATTGCATAGTGGATTGCATCCATTAATTGAAGTGAAATTTGTCCGTTAATTCTAGAGTGAAATACACAGAAATGCTGCTTTCAGCTTTGTTTGTGTCACGAGTGTCACACTCAGATCAGGTGGATTGTATCCGTTAATTAGAATTTTGAAGCTTGCCTATCATGGATTTTGTCCGTTAATTCAAAGCTAAACTGCCTGAAATTCTGCTTTCGACTTAATCTGTGTCACGCGTGTCACACTCAGAGAGGGTGGATTTCATACGTTAATTAGAGGCTTGCTTGTATTTTGAATGTGGATTGTATCCGTTTATTCAAAACAGAAACTCCCGAATCACTTCGTTTCAACTTAGTTTGTGTTACGCGTGTCACACTTAGATCGGGTGGATTACGTCCGTTAATTCAAATTTAAAACTCCCCCAAATACATCATTTCAGAATAATGCTGGTGGATTACATTCGTTAGTTGAGATGAATTCTATCCGTTAATTCAAAACTTTAACTTCCCAAATACTGCGTTTCAGCTTATTTTGTGTCACGAGTGTCACACTCAAATCAGATGGATCGTATCCGTATAATTAGAATTTTGAAGCTTGCCTATCATGGATTACGTCCGTTAATTCTAAATTAAAACTTCCCAAAATACTGCTTTTCAAATCAGTTTGTGTCACTGGTGACACACTCCAACACAAGAAGTCAGATTATTGCATAGATGAATTTCATCCGTTAGATGATGTGGATTCTATCCGTTAATTAGAGTTTTGCTTGTATTATAGAAGGTGGATTTTGTCCGTTAATTCAAAGCTAAACTGCCTGAAATTCTGTTTTTCAGCTTAGTTTGTGTCACGCGTGTCACACTCAGATCAGGTGGATTGTATCCGTTAATTAGAATTTTGAAGCTTTCCTATCATGGATTACGTCCGTTAATTCAAATTTAAAACTCCCCCAAATACATCATTTCAGAATAATGCTGGTGGATTACATTCGTTAGTTGAGATGAATTCTATCCGTTAATTCAAAACTTTAACTTCCCAAATACTGCGTTTCAGCTTATTTTGTGTCACGAGTGTCACACTCAAATCAGATGGATCGTATCCGTATAATTAGAATTTTGAAGCTTGCCTATCATGGATTACGTCCGTTAATTCAAATTTAAAACTCCCCCAAAATACATCATTTCAGAATAATTTGTGTCACCCGTGACACAGTCAGATGAGGTGGATTGCGTCCGTTAATTGAAGTGGAATTTATCCGTTAATTCAAGAATGAAATACACAGAAATGCTGCTTTCAACTTTGTTTGTGTCACGCGTGTCACACTTAGATCAGGTGGATTCCGTCCGTTAATTAGAGTGGATTTCATACGTTAATTGAGATGGATTCTATCCGTTAATTAGAATTTTGCTAGCATTTGGGAGAGTGGTTTGGTCCGTTAATACAAAACAGAAACTCCCCCAAATACATCATTTCAGAATAATTTGTGTCACCCGTGACACAGTCAGATGAGGTGGATTGCGTCCGTTAATTGAAGTGGAATTTGTCCGTTAATTCAAGAATGAAATACACAGAAATGCTACTTTCAGCTTTGTTTGTGTCACGCGTGTCACAATCGAAACTATTGAATCAGAATAATGCTGCGGGTGGATTATATCCGTTAGTTGAGATGGATTCTATCCGTTAATTAGATTTTTGATACCTTCCTGTCATGGATTTCGCCCGTTAATTCTAAATTAAAACTTCCCAAAATACTGCTTTTCAAATCAGTTTGTGTCACTGGTGACACGCTCCTACACAAGAAGTCAGATTATTGCATAGATGAATTTCATCCGTTAGATGATGTGGATTCTATCCGTATAATTAGAATTTTGAAGCTTTCCTATCATGGATTACGTCCGTTAATTCAAAACAGAAACTCCCCCAAATACATCATTTCAGAATAATTTGTGTCACCCGTGACACAGTCAGATGAGGTGGATTGCGTCCGTTAATTGAAGTGGAATTTGTCCGTTAATTCAAGAATGAAATTCACAGAAATGCTGATTCAGCTTTGTTTGTGTCACGCGTGACACAATTGAAACAATTGAATCAGAATAATGCTGCGGGTGGATTATATCCGTTAGTTGAGATGGATTCTATCCGTTAATTAGAGGTTTGCTTGTATTATGGAAAGTGGATTTTGTCTGTTAATTCAAAGTTAAACTGCCTGAAATTCTCCTTTTTATCTTAGTCTGTGTCACGCGTGTCACACTTATATCAGTTGGATTACTTCCGTTAATTAGAGTGGATTTCATACGTTAATTGAGATGAATTCTATCCGTTAATTAGAGGCTTGCTTGTATTTTGAAGGTGGATTGTATCCGTTAATTCAAAACAGAAACACATGAAAATACTGATTTTCAGATTAGTCTGTGTCACGGGTGACACGCTCGAATTCAAGACATCTGATCATTGCATAGGTGGATCGCGTCCATTAATCGAAGTGGAATTTATCCGTTAATTCAAGAGTGAAATACACAGAAATGCTGCTTTCAGCTTTGTTTGTGTCACGCGTGTCACACTTATATCAGTTGGATTACTTCCGTTAATTAGAGTGGATTTCATACGTTAGTTAAGATGGATTGTATCCGTTAATTCGGGTCTTGCTAGTATTATGGAGAGTGGATTTTGTCCGTTAATTTAAAACTGAAACTCCCCCAAATACATCATTTCAGAATAATTTGTGTCACCCGTGACACAGTCAGATGAGGTGGATTGCGTCCGTTAATTCAAAACTGAAACGCCCGAAATACTGCTTTTTAACTTAGTCTGTGTCACGAGTGACACACTCAGATAGGGTGGATTTTATACGTTAATTGAGATGGATTCTATCCGTTAATTCGAGTCTTGCTTATATTATGGAGAGTGGATTTTTGTCCGTTAATTCAAATTTAAACTGCCTGAAATTCTGCTTTTCCACTTAGTTTGTGTCACGCGTGTCACACTCAGATCAGGTGGATTGTATCCGTTAATTAGAATTTTGAAGCTTTCCTATCATGGATTACGTCCGTTAATTCAAATTTAAAACTCCCCCAAAATGCGTCATCTCAGAATAATGCTGGTGGATTTTATCCGTTAATTCAAAACGGCAACTTCTCAAATACTGCGTTTCAACTTAGTTTGTGTCACGCGTGTCACACTCAAATCAAGTAGATTGTATCCGTTAATTAGAATTTTGAAGCTTTCCTATCATGAATTACGTCCGTTAATTCAAATTTAAAACTCCCCCAAAATACGTCATTTCAGAATAATGCTGGTGGATTTTATCCGTTAATTCAAAACTGTAACTCCCCAAACACTGCGTTTCAGCTTATTTTGTGTCACGCGTGTCACACTCAGATCAGGTGGATTACATCCGTTAGTAAAGATGGATTTTATCCGTTAATTAGAGCCTTACTATTATTATGGAGAGTGGATTTTGTACGTTAATTCAAAACTGTAATGCCCAGAAATACCGCTTTTTAGATTGGCTTGTGTCACGAGTGACACACTTGAAATCTGGAATATTAGATTATTCTACTGGTGGATTGCATCCGTTAGTTGAACGGATTTAATTCGTAAAAGAGGTGGATTTCATACGTTAATAGACTGGATTTCATCCGTTAATTGAGTGGATGCTATCCGTTAATTGGGTGGATTTTATCCGTTAGTTGAGTATCGTAAACAGCGGAATTCCGGTCGTTTCAAAGCTCCGTAATCACAATATATATCACATCAACTATCACATATACCATAACTTTAATCACTCTATCTATCATAAACGAGTGAAAGATAGACTGATTTTCACGCAATTACATCTGTAATTATTTCCAGAAAGCTCAAACTTGAAGCCTAAGATTCATAGGAGAGATTTCATTATATTATCTATAGCTTCGGTATAGCTAAAAAAACGAGCTTGTGGACTGTTCCAATATCTTATCAATAGAATAAATTTTTTCTTGATTTTTCTGATAAATTCTGAACAATCATTGCTATTTTCTCTTTTATATGGTATAATAAGGCTAGAAATCTATGATATACAAGATGAGCTTACAGTATTTGAAAAAATATTTCAAGCAAGTCTGTCTAAATTATAGACAGGTATCTCATTTATTTGTATCTTTACGAAAAACTATGATATATGCTTTTCAATATATCAGATAACTCAGGTATATTGATAGAGAAGCGTAACTGAGTGGATTTCATCCGTTAGTAGAGTGGTTTTCAACCGTTAATTGAGTGGATTTGGGACGTTAGTCGGGTGGTTTTCAATCGTTAATTGGATGGATTCTATCCGTTAGTAGAGTGGTTTTCAACCGTTAATTGAGTGGATTCCATCCGTTAGTCGGGTGGTTTCCAACCGTTAATTGGATGGATTCTATCCGTTAGTAGAGTGGTTTTCAACCGTTAATTGAGTGGATTCGGGACGTTAGTTCAGCTTTTGAAACGGATTTATTTCGGTTGTTTTTAAAAGCCGTAATCACAATAACTATCACAAAATCTATCACATCAAATATCACATTAAAATCACAAGTATTATAACTGTATAATCACTCTATCTATCACCTGATAGAAAGATAGACTGATTTTTCACACAAGAATCTACTTGTTATTATTGCCGAGATTCACACACTTAATACTCAATAAAATTTTTTTATAAAAAAAGATTACATTTGATTTTTATTTTTCGAAGTTTTCTTCTATAATCAATATGTGACTCTAAGTTATGATTCCTTGAAAGGATGTTATTATGTCAAAGAAAGACGAAAAAACTCAAATATTAGTTGGGTTAGGAGATCCCAAAAAAACTGGTGATCCAAAAATCAAAACCATTACTGGATATAGTGAGAATAGGACTTCCATTGGATGCGCTCAAGCTTCTCGATGCTTATCTAGCAAAAATTGATACTTATAAGCCAGATAACAAAACTGTCGTATTCGAGGTAAAAGAGTACGAAGAGATGCTGGGTATCCAGAGACTCCGAACAGAAGTCCTAGACGCTAATCTTGATAAATTGCTTAATCACGTGATTACGCTAAAAAACACTGCCAACGACGAAGATGATGATGTAATAAAAATCAACTTGTTTCAAATGGCTAGAAGAAGAATCAATAAAGAAACCCGAATGGGTGAGATAGTGCTGGTTTGTAATGACGTGGCTAAAGATTTTATTTTCAAATTAGATGATATTAAATACATCAAATATAATCTTGAAGATATAATCAAATTAAATTCAAGATATAGTTACACGTTATTTTTATACTTAAAAGACAATTTGTATAAAAAAACATGGACTATTAGTTATCCTGAGTTGAAGGTCAGATTAGGATGCGAATCATCGAGATATTCTATGTTCAGTTATCTAAAAAATGATATCCTCAACCCCTGTAAGAAAGAAATAGAAAGCAAAACAGGTGTCCGCTTCACTTTCGAGCCTATAAGGAAAAACCGCTCTGTAATTGCTGTAACATTCACGGCTTCTGAAGTCAAAGGTCTTACTGACAAAAAGAAGGCTGATAAGAAGGTAGATACTGATAAAATGGTAGATGTTGAATCAAGTAAATCTGCATCTACTGTACCGGTTGATAATAATGAGGAAAAAGACTGGAAAGCTTTCTATGGTTCATCTGTCCTTGCAGGACTGGCTGAGCAATGTGAATACACGTTTTCTAAGAAAGAAATGCAGCTTATCCATGCTCTCCTAAAAAAGATAAATATATCGCCGGCTGAAGGAGACAGAACGGGTACATGTAGATTCGGAAGGGAAGCGTATTTACAGGAAAAGTATCTGCGTCTGTGTCAGGAAGAAGAAAATAAAGCGAAAAACGGTGAATCTATCACTAACCGTTTTGCGTATTTAAGAAAAATGCTTGAAAATGAAGCAGAAGAAGATTCAGATGAATAATTATAACACTTCAACAGAAAGTCTACGGTTTTAACCGTGGGAGGATGTCAGAGAATGAAAGGAGATATGTAATTGGCAGCATCATACGACAATAACAGTATAAGTTCTCTTAAAGGAGCTGACAGAGTAAGAAAAAGACCCGGTGTTATTTTTGGCTCTAACGGTCTTGAAGGAGCTCAGCATGCTTATTTTGAGATACTGTCCAATTCCATTGATGAAGCCAAAGATGGGTACGGCAGCAAGATCACAACTATTCTGTATGAAGACGGTTCTATAAGCGTTCAGGATCACGGTCGAGGCATTCCACTTGAATTCAATAAAACCGAAAATCGCTATAACTGGGAGCTCGTTTACTGCGAACTTTACGCAGGAGGAAAATACGATGTTGACGGAGCTAATTATGAGTACAGTCTGGGGCTTAACGGTCTTGGAGCTTGTGCAACTCAGTATGCAAGCGAGTATTTCGATGTGGAAGTTGTCCGGGATGGCTATAAATATAACCTTCACTTTGAAAAAGGTGAGAATATAGGCGGACTCGTAAAAAAGAAACTGAAATCAAAAATAGAAACCGGTACATTTCAGAAATGGAAGCCTGATTTTGAGGTATTTACAGATACAAATATCACTTACGAATATTTGCTTGATGTAAACAAAAAACAGGCTATGGTCAATAAGGGCATAACCTTCTGCATCATTGACCAGTCTTCTGATACAAACACTGAGTATTACTATGAAAACGGAATAATTGACTATATAGAAGAAATTTCCGACGGTAAAAATATTTCTTCTCCGTATTATATCGAGGGTTCCGGAACAGGAAAGGATAGGGAAGACCTGAAAGAGTACAAGGTCAAAGCCGAGATCGCTTTTGCTTTCAATAACGATGTACCTACCCTTCAGTATTACCACAATTCAAGCTTTCTTGAACACGGCGGAGCTCCAGATAAAGCGGTAAAGTCAGCCTTTGTAGCTGTTTTTGATAAGATCCTCAAGCAAAGAGGAAAGTATAATAAAGGCGAGACTAAAATTAGCTTTGCTGATATAGAAGACAGTCTTATAGTCATCGTAAACAGTCTTTCTACAATGACAAGCTACGAGAATCAGACCAAAAAGGCTATAAACAATAAATTTATCCAGGATTTTCTCACCGAACTGATCAAAGAAAGACTGGAAATATGGTTTATTGAAAATGCCGGCGATTCCAACAGGGTGATCGACCAGATACTTGCAAATAAAAGAAGCAGGGAAGCCTCCGAAAAGCAAAGAATCGCACTGAAAAGAAAACTTGTAGGCAAGAGTGATTCTTGGGACAGAGTAAAGAAATTCGTAGACTGCAAGTCTAAAGATACTTCCATAAGAGAATTATTTATTGTTGAAGGTGATTCAGCTCTCGGTTCGGTAAAGATGGGCAGAGATTCAGAATTTCAAGCAGTAATGCCTGTAAGAGGAAAGATACTTAACTGCCTGAAATCGGATATTTCAAAAATTGTCAGCAGCGATATAATAATGGATCTGATAAAAGTGCTTGGCTGCGGTATAGAAATACCGATAAAAACACCCAAGAGGGGAGTCCTTTCATTCGATATAAACAACCTGAAATGGAATAAGATAATAATCTGTACAGATGCCGATGTTGATGGATTTCAGATAAGAACTCTGATACTGACTATGATCTACAGATTATGTCCGACTCTTATAGAAGAAGGATACGTTTATATCGCTGAAACTCCACTGTACGAAATGAGATATAAAACGAGAGCTAATGAGGAAACGTTCTTCGCTTTCGATGAAAAAGAAAAAAAACAAAATAATGAAAGGAAAAGACCCTTCAAGATTCTTTATTCAGCGTTCAAAAGGACTTGGCGAAAATACTGCAGAATTTATGTGGCTCACTACGATGGATCCTAAAACAAGACGTCTTATAAGGGTTACATCTGAGGATGCAGAAAAAATGCTTGAGTACTTTGAATTATACCTTGGAAATAATGTAGCTGCAAGAAAAAGCTACATAGAAAAAAACGGACATCTATACACTGATGATCTTGATCTCGATTAACAATTAGAAAGGGAAATGACTATGACAAACAGAGAGAACATTCAGAGTATGAACACTAAAGAGTTTTATGAAAAGCTTGATCAGGTTTTAAAGAACCCTTTTTCGGCGTATATCGACTATGAGAAGTATTTTAACGGAGAGGACCCGGATATAAATCACTACATAAAGTGTGAATATGAAGGAACACTTCTACCTTCTGAAGCGGATCTCATAAATTCCGACATCTTAACGGGAATTGATGGAACTCTTAACAAAGAAAAGTATATGAAAGAACACAGCAGAAAAGTACTCGTACTTAATTCCAAAGACGATTATTATTATGGAGTACAATATGCAACTGTTGCGGATGTTCTGTTTAATAGGATCCTGAAAGTGCCGCTGAACGCTTTGAAAGCAAATTAAACCAAGGCTTCCTTATTATTTTCACTTATTTTCGAGTATAATATCTATAGATCAGATCTTGATATGTGGATTTTTAACTATATATCAAAATCTGATTTTTTATCCTCTTTAGGCAAGAAGATTAAAAAAGCAAAACCGATAGCAGAATATTGACAAAAATTATTTTTTTGTGTATAATATTTGCGATGGTACTTGAACTGCTTTGTGTCACGCGTGACACAAAGTATTTGCAATGAGACGTTAAAATTAAAAGGGGAGTCCTAAAGACTCTCTTTTTTACTATATATAATTTTTTTTCTATGATAAAATCTGCTATAATACTATACAGATACAATATTTTCTATACATAAATATTTTTAAGGAGAATAATAATGCCGAGAAAAAAAGCGGAAACTGCTGTTATTGACAGGACCGGTTATGATGAGCACATGAGAGACATAGTTGTATCAGAAGTTCTGACAGAAAACTATATGCCTTATGCCATGAGTGTTATAAAATCGAGAGCGCTGCCGGAGATAGACGGATTTAAGCCTGCACACAGAAAACTTCTGTATACAATGTATCAGATGAAGCTTTTTGATAAAAAGACTAAATGTGCCAATATCGTTGGTCAGACCATGCAGTATAACCCACACGGAGACTCCAGTATCTACGAAACACTCGTAAGATTGACCGAAGATAATGAATCCTTGCTTACTCCTCTTATTTCTTCTAAAGGCAATTTCGGTAAGCACTATTCAAGAGATATGGCTTATGCTGCATACAGATACACAGAGGCAGGATTTACAAAGATAGCAGCAGAGTTATTTGAGGGTATAAACAAAAACGCCGTAGACATGGCAGATAACTTCGATGCTACAAAGAAAGAACCTGTGCTTCTGCCAACAAGCTTTCCTAATATACTCGCTATGCCTACTCTGGGAATAGCTGTCGGCATGGCTTCCAATATTGCATCCTTCAACCTTAAAGAACTGTGCGAAGCTACTATCGAGTATATAAAGGATCCTAAAACAGATATTCTGGATATTATGCCCGGCCCTGATTTTTCTACCGGGGGAGACATCCTGTTTGATCGAGATGAAATGGACAAGATCTACAGAACAGGGAAGGGGAGTATCGTTGTAAGGAGCAAATATACAGTCGATAAGAAAAACAGAAGAATTGAGATAAGAGAGATCCCATATAGTACGACTACCGAAGCTATCATCGAAAATGTTATCAGCCTGTGCAAAAGCAAAAAAATAATGGAAATCGATGATATAAGAGACGATACGGATAAAAACGGTCTTCTTATCACTATCGAGTATAAGAGATCAGCTGACCCTGACGAGATCATGAATAAGCTTTACAGTCTGACTCCGCTTCAGGACACCTTCAGCTGCAACTTCACAATGCTTATAAACAATAATCCTGTTGTTCTTGGAGTATACGGTATACTCGATGAATGGATAAAGTTCCGTACTGAATGCATCAAGAGAGAGCTTACATATGATCTTGAAATATTCAGAAAGAAACTCCATCTTATGGAAGGCCTACAGAAGATCCTTTTAAATATCGATAAGGCAATCAAGATCATACGCGGTACAAAACTGGATAAGGATGTTATCCCTAACTTGATGAAAGGCTTTGATATAGACAAGACTCAGGCTGAATACATCACAGAAATAAGACTCAGAAACATAAACGAGGAATGGATCCTCGACAGAACAAAGGAAATCGAGAAGATAAAAGAAGATATAAAGAGAAATGAAACGATAATAAGCAGTGATAAAGCCCTGAAAAAGCAAATAATCAAGAAACTGAAGGAAATAGCAAATAAAGAGGATTATATCAAACCCAGAAAAACAACTATCAATACGGAAGTTAAGGTTGAAAAAGTAACCGTAACTGAAGAAGTGAAAAATTATGATGTAAAGATCATAATTAGTGAACACGGATACGTCAAGAAAGTTCCCACAAGTACGTATAAGGAAGATACAGAGTATAAGCTGAAGGACGATGATCGTATCCTAAAGGTCATAGACGCTCAGAACATCGGAGAAGTACTTACCTTTACTGATAAAGGCGTAGTCTATAAAACAAAGATCAGCGATATAGAAGTTTGCAAAGCGGGAGAATTTGGAACATTTATCCGTTCTGCAGCCGAAATACCCGACGATGAAAAAACTGTCTTTATAACAGCTACAGGAGATTTCTCGGGTAACATGATAGTTGTTTTCGAGAATGGTAAAGTTGCGAAGTTCCCGTTAAACGTTTATGAGACAAAACAGAACAGAAAAAAACTGATAAATGCCTTTTATACGAACGTAAAGCCCGTCGCATTCTATCATGTTCTTGAAGACGTCAATATAAAGATGAAGAGCGATGGCGGAAAGCTGCTGATCTTTAATTCAGAAATGATAAATCTAAAGAATTCAAAGACAACACAAGGAACTCAGGTAATGAAGCTTCCAAAGGAAACAAAGATCCTAAAGTCTAGGATCATTGAGGAACTTGATAAAAAAAGCAGTAAAATAGTAGTGAAAAGCATCCCTGCAAGTGGTTTTTCAAGAAAGAAATAAAGAATAACTTTAATTGGAGAAGATAAAAAGCCTGCAATATCAACCGAATTCATTGGGGATTATATTCTTGTAACAACAGATAAAGGTGAAAAAATACTTGTGAATGGATTAATGGTATTAATCTACGAAGACAAATATTATTATGAAGAGGAGGATAAAAAATGACCAGTAAGCAATTTGATGAGATCATAAAGGAAAATAAAGAGCTGATAGAAAAGGCTTTCTCGGACAAATATACTCCCGTTGAAGAGATAATCGAACAGAAAGAAAAGTACGCGGTTGTTGTGAAGGGGAGAGATAAGACAGGTTCCGAAGCGTAATATAATTATCTGATAAAACGACAAAGCTCTCTCGTCACTAATAGGATGGGAGAGCTATTTGTGTCACGCGTGACACAGTCGAATATAAGGTATGCAAATGTATCATTATGTGTGGACTGCAAATATAGTAAAGATAGAAATTAAGGGCTTTTCAGCTTGACATACTAGAATATATTAGGGTATAATATGAAAAAATGATCATTAGACATTTCTCAAATTATAAACTGGTTATCCCTTTCCCTCACCAACTAAAGGCACTGTTTTTCAAATGCCAAAGAGAGACAGAGCGAAAGAGGGAAACCCTCCGGGGGTCAAGGGGCTCCGCCCCTTGAAATCCCAAAATTCTCTGCTCACGAAATTGCCTATAATACGCGGTAAAAATTCATGGTGAGCAAAAGGGATAACCATAAAAGTTTATGCAGATTTTTTTGAGAAATCCATTGACTCTAAACCTAACATCAGGTTTATAATATGTACATAAGGTACCTTACAAAGAAAGAACAAGGAGCGAAAGATCATGAAGATAGGTGATTTTGCAAGGGCTTGCGGGACGAAGATATCTGTGCTTCGGCATTATGACAAAATAGGGCTTCTCAAGCCCGTTTACATCGACCGCTTTACCGAATACCGCTATTATGACAGATCGCAGGTAGTCATATTTGAACGTATTTCTGAGCTGAAAGCGGTGGGCTTTTCGCTATCTGAAATAAGGGATATGCTGTATTACGATGAAAACATCGACCGGTTATTTGCAGATAAAAAAGCTGTACTCGAAAAGCAGCTTCGTGATCTTGAAAGCCTCAAAAACAAGATAAACGGAGGTATTATTATGGAACAGAAATTTACAGCCCTGACAGAAAACACAGACCTGCCTTTTATAAATGACGAGCAGGTCATCGGCAGGTGGCTCGTTCTGGGCGAGCACGGTGACGGAGAGAATTACCCGACTTTATTGCTCGGTGACGGGAGCAGACACCTCTACTTTCTGCCAAATGGCGAATTCTACTGGTGCTTTGGCTGGACAAAGGGAAAGCTTATCTATGATGACGGAGTAAGTCGCTATGTCAATGACTACCGCCTTGAGCAGCGCGGCGACGATATGTATATGATAGTTGATTTCAAATCGCAGGACTACCCCGAAACAGGCGAGACCACGGCGATAGCTTTAAGAAAGCTCGACAGCGTTCAATACACAAGAGATATGATAGCAAGAAAGGACGACATAAACAAGCCCTTTATCCCCGATGAGAGGGTTATCGGCAAGTGGAAAGCGATGTGCTATTTCGACCCGACAGATCTTGCCAAGGAGGATTTCATACCTTATGAAAATCCGCCCAAGGGTGCGTGGAACTATATGATCGACTTTTACTTTAAGGAGATAGAATTCAGCAAGGGCGGTCATATAACTGCGGTCTATGGTGACGAGGTCATAAGCGGTGATGACAAGAGTGTATGGACAAGGGGCTTCTGGCTTCGCAAGTGGAACAGCAATGCCTGCGCATATGAGATAAGATCCTTTGGTGGAAAAGAATATCTCATAATAGAGTGGAAAAGCGGTGACTACCGTTTCGGCGGAAGAGAAAGCAGTTACTATGTTATGGTGAGGGAAAGGGATAACCATAAATTATAATAAAAAAGAAGCCATTAATGTATGAAAAAAATTTTTTTCCATACTAACCAACTGCCGATTTCTGCATTATACATATAGAAGCTTCTAAGAAACACACGAAAGAGGTAAAGTTATGACCCATGACGAATATAGCGAACAGATAGCTCAGATGTCGAAGTCAATGTTTCGCTACTGTCTATCACGCACTAATAGCTATAGCGATGCGGAGGATTTGGCGCAGGAAATATTGCTTATAAGCAGTAAGGGAGAGAATAGTTTTCCGAACGAAAAAGCGTTCTATGCATTTGTGTGGCGTACTGCGGAAAATATCCTTCGCCAATGGTACCGCGATAAAAACAGACGCGACACTACCGAACTTGATGATACTATCTCCGATGGTAGCTGGGAGGCACTTGAAGAACAAGCAGCTGAGAATGAACAGCTACGCCTTATCACTCGTGAGTTGTCGCACTTGAACTCTAATTATCGTCATGTTATTGTCTCACACTATGTTGATGGACTTTCAGTAAAGGACATTTCAGAACGGTTCTCGCTTTCCCAGAGCATGGTGAAATATCTCCTCTTTCAGTCTAGAAAACGAATACGAGAGGGCATAAATATGGAAAGAAATTACGGTAAACTAAGCTATCAGCCGATAAAACTAAGTCTCTTTTTCTGGGGCGAAAAGAACAATTACTACGGCAAATTCGAAACCAAACTGTGTCAGAATATACTTATGGCATGCTATTATGACAGGCTGAATGAGGAACAGATAAGCTTGCAGCTGGGCGTGCCGACAGCGTACCTTGAGGACGATATCAAGGAGCTTGTCAAATACGGATTGCTTAACGAAAAGAGCGGTCTGTATCAGACCAATGTGCCTATCATTACGCACGAGGTATTTGATGATCTTGCCCGCAAAAACGAGCAGATTCTTAGGGATATGACAGAGGACATAAGAAAAAAAGTGGATGCTATTCTTGATAAGGTGAGGGAAATCGGCTTCTATGGCAGCGATATGCCAAAAAACTCTCTCAAATGGATGCTGGTCTCACTGATACTCAGAATGTCATATTGGAGTATGTTGCATGTGGAAAGTGATCTTGAACTCGATTATCCCACCGACATTTTTGGAGAAAAGTGTTTCCGATTTTTCATCGAGGATGACCCATGCGGTAGCTTCGAGACTGGCATAAGTGCATACAATGACAGGGAGGACGATTGTGCGATAGCATTCTGGGACGTGGAGATAAACGGAATGGCTTTGCACTCCGAAATCAGCGAAACTCGAGTGAAAATGTTAATGATGCTTATGGAGCGGCAACCTCAGACCGAGAGTGAAAAGCTCGTTTGCGCAGAGTTAGTCGAGCTTGGCTTCGCTATCAAGGAAGGAGACGAGATAAAACCGAATCTCCCCTGTATAAAGGAGGATGAATGGGATAAACTTATAGGTCTGTTATCAAATCTTCCTGAGGAGATAGTTGACTGTGCTTTGGACAGGACAGATATCATCAGAAAAGTGCTCCGAGAACACACGCCTGCGCATCTGATTAAATATACCGATAAGATGGCGGTACTCTTGTACTACAAAGAGGTTAAGCATATAATGCGTAGCCTTTGCGAAATCGGCTGGCTGCTGCCTATTAAGGACGGTATGATTGGGACAACGGTAATGATTTTAGAAGGATGATATGAGAATGGCAAGTGTGTCACGCGTGACACACTCAAAAAAGTATAAGCTAAAATAGAGGTCTCTGTGTTGAACAGAGGCTTCTTTTATTGATTGCAATTTTTCCATATAATATATTTGAGATTTTTACCGATAACATGGAGTTATATAAGATCTGAATATTAATAACGGAGGATAAAAACATGTCATCTATCACAAATGAACTTCTCGAAAAGGAAATAATTCGTTTGAGAGAAGAAAATGAAAAACTTAAGAATCAACGGGACTTTGTCTGCAAGAACAGAGAAATAATCCAAAAATCTTATGTAGCACTTGAAGATAAGTATAATGATGCTGTGGCTAACGCTACTGAGATCAATATGGGACTTCTTCATGTCAATTCAAACAATGATAGCGACCCCGGAATTTTAGTTACCTATGATTCAATAAACGGTACAGAAATAGAACGACAGGCTGCAGTACTTGTTGAGTATAATAAAGAAAGCGGTAGAATACAGGTATTCACTTATGATAGGTATTCGGATGACCCTATAAATACTTACGATATAGATACAAATTTAAAAGAAACGGCAGCTGAATGCAGACGCAGGATAACAGAATGCGAAGCCGTTCTCAATGAGGCTTATAGGGAAGAACATCCGGAAGAAGTTATAACTGTAATGGAAGAAGCTGAAATCAAAGACGAGATAGAACAATGCAATGAATACTGTAAGAGATTTACAAAGCTTACAGGAGAAGAAACTTAAATAATCAAAAGGAGTACTAATATGAAAATCAATAACGAAAAATTAAAGAAAGCACTATTCAACAGCGGAACATTAGCGGTGGAAGACTTCTGTGGTATGGATCTGTCAGGCTATGATAAAGAATCTATTGATAAAATTATGGATGAGGTGATAGATCAAATGCCTGATGATACACTTGAAGAGTATTACAAAATCTACGTGATCGATGCTGAAAAGGAGTAATATATGGATACATTTCAAAAAAATTGTCCTGTTTGTGGAAGCAAAGAGTATGGATACGAATCTTATTCTGAATTTGGATGGGGCAGTGTGGAGCAGCATGGCTACTGCGATAAATGCGGCTATACAATAGAACAGGCTTATTCACCTGTCTACGAATTTTTCAGTGACCTTCGCAAAGGATTCAAGGATAGATATGGAATCTACCACACAAAGGACGTAAAACGCCATAAACGCAATCGCAGAAAACACTGGAATAAAGCAAAAAATATTATTGCCGGCTCAGAAGATATGCTTAAAATAAGTTATTATGAGTATCCGGGAATGAAGAAAGGAAGATAAAAATGATCTATGCTTTTGAATATAATGTTTCAGGAATAGGGAATCATCCATTTTCAGGACATCATATCTCCAGATTAACTGCAGATAACGATGAAGATGCGATAGAAAGAATAAAAAGTCTGAGAAACGAGATCATGAAGGAATTCAGCGATTTTCCTATTGAATTTAGTATAACTTTTGTTTATAAGGAACTTGAAGCAGACAAATCCCAAAAACTTATAAATACGGATTTGAAAGAAATAAAAGAAACAAAATCATCCAACAATATTTCTTGTGATCTTGCGAAAATTATCGACTATGTTGCCGATAATGAAAAGGATGAAGAATCTACTATACTTAAGCTTATAGAGATGGGATTCACAGGAGAATCGCTTGTGGATCATTTCGGCTTCAATATAATGACCGTAAGCGAAGTTGTTGATGAACTGTATAAAAAAGATCATGAATGATAAAAGGAAGATGAAATATGGCGCTTAATGAAGTAATAAACGAAAATTGGGCTTTCTATGTAAACTGGATGAGATGCGGAATGAGAGAAGCTGATGATGCTCTGAACGAAAGTAATCGCAGACTTATAAAGGCTTATCAAAAAGAGCATCCAAATGCTAAAGGTTATAAGTTGTGGAAAGGGATCATAGATATTCCCGAATTGGTCTATAATTTTGGAATAGACTTGATCTTCGATGGAACCCCTGAAATAATAAACGAATTAAATAATGAAAACGATGAGTTCAAAAAGCTCAAAATATTTGAAAAGTATGGAGCCATAGGACTCGTTTGGAGCTAAATAATTACGGAGGAACACATTATGAAATATATTTACGTTGAAGTCTGGGAAAGAGAGATAGAAAAGCCTGTAGTATATAATACTTATGCTGAAGCGAACTGTCAGATGAGAAAAGATTTTCTGGCAGCAATAAGAGATCGAGCAGAGGATATTCTTTTAGAAAATAAAATTGATCTTACTGAAACGTCTGCTTATGGAGAATTTGAGGATTGTGAGATCACACCATATTCTGCCTGGGCAAACGACTGTGCAAACCATGATAATTGGGATGCTATGATTTTCCCTTACGAGGAAAAGAAACAAGAAGATAAGGTATCTCCTCAAATTGCAGGATATATCGTGTTTTACTATAAAAATCACAAGCCTGAATATGTTGAGATGGCTTCTTATAGGGGACTGGATTATTCTCTTACAGCAGATAAAGCTAAAGCAACTGTATTCGAAAATATAAAAGAGGCTGAAGAAGTTCTCGAATATCTCAATAATACATCAAAAAAATGTTTCACTATCGACCCCGTTAAAATATCTTGATCATATACTCCCTCGAATTAAAACAGATACCCATATAGAAGTATTGCCCCGAAGCACTTCAAAGTGCTTCGGGGCATTGTATTTTATTCAACTGCTAAGATAAACCCAGAATTTATCATAATTCCAGTTGAGTTGATTATTCAGTCCATCGAACAGTAGAGAACCCCTCCGTCCAATTTGTTGGTTTATCCACCTCGTATTCTTCTATCATAAAACAATCTAAAGAATAATCTCTGAATCCATCCAGATTTTTGAACTTTTGAATGGTGTCATTAGCTATTTTGGAAGATGAAAATACACCAATTAGCTTTTCTTCATCGTGTGTACCAAAATCATCAGTTAACTCGTGTATATGCCATAGCAAAAATACTTTCATATATTAACTCCATATAAATCCCGAATTATGTTAGTTACCATTATAGCACGTCATCTATGCACTGTCAATAGAAACGCCATAGCACTTCTGACTTTGCATCAGAAATACCATGACTTAAAACTTCTATATCAGCGCTGCCCTTATTATCGGGGGAGTTTTATTATACTTAAAATTCAGATATAATAACCATGAGTGTATTTTACTGATGATTTGGAGCTCAAAAACATGAAACGGAGGTATATCAAATGGATAAATTTCTAAGCAGCAATTATATAAGCAAAAAATACGGTATTGAAGCAGGAAGTACAGTATATGTAGTTCGTGAACATCTGTATTATATTCCTGGTGATCCTATTCCCCGACAGGAATTTTGCATTTACGAAGCGCAGATAGAGTATTTCAGAAAAGGCGGATACACTGATTTCAAAACGAAAATAAAAAAGCCTGCCTTGCAGAACAACATAGATTTTTTCAAACTGACCGATCTCGATAACAATTTTGTTTTTTCTGATAAAAGAAGTGCTGCACTTTTTGCAAAAGATCTTACAGATAAATTTGAGGCGAGAAGTTATAGGAAAAATTGCCCGATGATGAGAAGGACATGGGCTGTTTGATGTGCAGCTCTTTTTTTGTGGGGGAGGGGAGTGGTAGTCGCTGTCATATAATCCATTAAGCTATAAATGTTTGGTAATAATGAACTTAATATAAAAATGAAATAAAGTCAAAACTAATATATTTTGAAAAAATATGAACTCTTTAATATTTTTAATTGACAAATCTAACAATTCGATTTATAATATTGATACCGGCAATTATTGAATATAACGTCGGGATACACAAAACATATTTTTAGGAGGTTTTTATCATGAAAAACACAAGCAAAAAAAACAAGCTGATCTCACTTGTAACAGCACTTGTTACAGCATTCGCACTTGTGGCATTTGTACTGCCGAATCACTCACTGAAAGCTAGTGCTTATGGTGGTGCATGGTTATACGCAAAGGGACATGTCCAGGATATTGGTTGGCAAAATTATGTAGGTGAGGGTGGTATTTGTGGAACTGTAGGACAAAGCCTGAGACTTGAGAGTATATATATATACCTTAGTGCAGATGAAAACAAATATAGAGATAGTTTAGTAAAGATAAGAACTCATCAGGCTAACTTTGGCTGGACAGGATACAGTTCTGCTCCTGTCAATAACTGGATTAGCTCAGGTACAACTGGTAAAAGCAGAGCTATAGAAGCAGTTCAGATCCAGCTTACAGGAAGTCTGGCAAAAGATTACATAGTAGAGTACCGTGCTCATGTACAGAATATCGGCTGGATGAACTGGGTAAGAGACAACGCTGTAGCAGGAACAACAGGTCAGGGTCTGCGTATGGAAGCAATAGAGTTCAGATTAGTTCCAAGAAGATAATCACTGAGAAGAAATGATAATGTAAAAGAAGTCTGTGGGCAAAGTTTCCACAGACTTCTTTTTTATTCTAAGGATGCCAGAAGGAAGGGTAAATGCAGTAGGTGAATCACGTGTGTCACGCGTGACACAAAATCACTTATAAACTACAAAAAGATTTCAGTGTATTATATTTGCCTAAAAACAAATCATTGTTTATGGTAAAAGATGATAAGGCTGCGTCCATTCTTTTCCATAAGTATAACCTCCTATAAATCAAGATCGGTCTGCTTTGTTTTGTCTTTTTGCCTTGCTGTCCTCAATGCCTTGCCTTATAATAAATAATATGATCAGTACAGCTCCTGCTAAAAGGTAAATGTCCTTCAGATCACTTATCTGCCTGAAAAACAGAATATAATCAAGACTGCCGCCCCAACAGATCTTATCTATGAGTGAACAGACTATACCTGATGTGAACAGGATCATGGCTGGGTCAACAAGTCTTTTATCACTATAATTTCTTTTCAGATATACATAGAAGGTTATCATCAATACCATAGCTATGATATTTATTACATTAAGCACTCCAAGCCCCAAATCAAGTCCGAGTTCGTTATTGAATATAGAAAGCTGCTGTGTATTCATCTTTGTGTGAAACCCGAAAATATGCTCTATTTCAAGTCTTGAGGTCATAAACCGGTGATCTATCACTATCTTGATAAGCTGGTCAATGATACACAGACCGATGATCGTAATCACACGTTTAAGTATCTTCACGATGATGCTCCTTTTTTCCGCCTTTGAAGGCGTTTTTGATATTCACTATCCCCGACACAAGACAGCCGATGCAGAATAATACAGTGACGGGCTTCGGCACGGGAATATCCATTATACCTGCCACAAGAAACCATATCCCGCATATTACCGTGCATACACCGCAGATCAGAACCAGTATCTTTACTGCCGTTTTCATATCGCACCTCCGTTTTGGTGTGTCCTCATTTACTGTCTCCTTCCATACTTTTCACATAAGCATACATAAATGCCGGAATGGTCAGCAGGTCAAGCACCATCAGAATGATAATTACAGCATCAGGAAGCTCTATATCCATGATATTGGTAATGGAGAACACAGCTACCGAGATATAGAGAACACACTGAGCAGCTAAATTTATATACTTTGCCTTCTTATTCATTAGCTTGCACCTCCAGCGCCGCCAGCAATGCTTTTTTAGGAGCTGCGAACTTGTCGCCTTTTTTCCACCAGATGTTTTCAAGCACAAGAGTAACAGCGATAGCAAGAATATAACCGCATACGGTAAATATGACTGCGGTCATCAGATGATGTCCGAGAAGTTTTTGCGTGAATGATGCAAGTCTGATCGAAAATGGGAAAGAGACAAAAAGCATATACGCAATGAACTGTATTGCTGCAACAAATGGTACACCTACTTTACCATAGCAGCCACCTATAATGATTATCAGCATACTGCTTATTGTGTTGAATATTAGCGTATCGGAAAGTCCCTCAACACCGAGATTGACGTAAGCTGAAACAGCAAGTAATGTGTCATATAACATATTCAGAACCGTGACCGCAGCCACCGGACCTATTGTAAACAGTTCTTTGGCGCAATTGCAGGAACTGTAAAATTTGTTCTGCATCAGCTTTGCACTTGCAATGATCACCATATAAACTGTTCCGATATTACCCATTTGGATCGCTCCGAGCATGGATAAATATTCATCACTTCCGACAGGATCGGGATCTATGATAAAAGCCAACGACATTCCGATCATCATAAACAGCCCAAATCCGATCGTGAACGGATGTGCTGCCGCTTGGGTATATAGCTTTATACCGCTTGCAACTTTATTCATAGCTGAACATCTCCTTTATTTATTCCATTTATTCTTTTTATAGTCGTTTAGCATCACCTTTTGCGATATCACGATGAATGGTACTGCTATCACTGCAACTGCAAGAGCAAAATAGATCTTTCCGTCCAGAATGTTCGGAAGTATCACACCCAGCAATCCTGCCGCAAAAATGATGAATGGTGTTGAAAGTCCTCTGACGGCAGGGTTTTTGATCAGGTTCATGAAGTTTACCAGCCCGATCGAGATCAAAAGAAATGCTCCGATATAGATCACATCATTTGTTCCGAATGATAGCTTGAACAGCCCCAGACGGTCAATGATCGCACCGGCGCCCATAATTGATATAAGAGCGATCACACGAGCTATCAGCGAGGCATTTTTCATTTTTCTGTATGTATCAAACCCACCGTTTACCGTTCTGAAATATTTACCACCCGGAAATTGCTTATCATAGTGGATAAGCCCCGTTATCATCAGGACAATGCCTGCATCCATAGTTAAAAATGTGTTTATTAACGCAGTTCCGCTCAATTCCTTCAGGGCATCCGATACATTTCCCTCCGAGAGCAGCATGATAATAAAAAAGGTGAAAATGGTTGCAGAATACATCAATATCCCGCCAATACTGAGCTTCAAAGCAAACATTCCCATACTGTCTCCGGTATAGATCTTATGTGCCTGAGAGAGCGTAAGTGAATTACTTTTCATCTTCCTCCGCCTTTCTGAGTATGCCGACACTAAGCTGCTGTAATGTGGGCGTTTCGACAGCAGTGTCGTATGCTCGCAGCATTTCGGCATTTTCTGCAAGGGCGATTCCCTCAAAGCCCGTCCGTCCGCCTGAAAAAGAGATCATAAAAGGTCTTGCCTTGTCAGCGTTTTCCGCATCGCCGTGAACGAGTATGTATTTTTCTTTCAAGTCCTCAACAAAGCCCTGTTCGATGACCTTGCCGTTCGCCATGAAGATCGCATAGTCGGTGGCATACTCCATATCAGCGATATTGTGGGTGGAGAACAGCACTGAGCGTTCGCCGTCACGCTCACTCAGATACTCCCTGAACAGGTCGCATAACACATCACGGGCAAGCGGATCAAGCGATGATGCAGGCTCGTCAAGTACAAGCAGCTCTGTATCTCTTGCAAGCACCGCTGCAAGGAAGGTACGCATCTTGTTGCCGTCTGAGAGCTTCATGAGCTTCTTCTGCTTCTTTTCAGTCGGAACACCGAGCTTGAAGCGTTTGCAAAGCTCTGCAAATCGCTGTCTGTCAAAGTTATCAAAACCAAGTTCCATAGAATCAGCGATTTTTTTAAGCGTCCAATCCATCGGGAAGAAGTTAGCCGAAGAACAATAGCCGATACGGTTGCGGAGCTTGTCATCGTCAGTGTCGGTCATATCACCGAAATATACGGCTTTACCGCCTGTTTTGCCTGTAACACCGCAGAGAATATCGATTAGTGTGGTTTTTCCGGCACCGTTTGCACCGATGAGAGCCGTTGCAAATCCGCAGGGAACGACCGCCTGAACCCCACCGAGCGTAAAATCCTTGTATTTCTTGGTAATGCCGTTGATCTCAATTGCGTTATTCATTTCCAATTCTCCTTATTCCCCGAATAATGCCCGAACAGAGCTTTTCTTTCCTTTTTTTTACGAGGGTATTCCTGCACAACGGAAACATACTCAAGATTAATGGTCTTTATGCCGGACATTGTTTCAAGCTGTGCCCAATTATCCTCGACCTTTACGAGTGTTCTGTCTACCGAAGTGAACCCTGTGGAGATAATTACATCATTGCCGATATATGCCTTGATAAGCTCGTTCATATTGCTTAATCCTTTTCTTTTATTCATCATATGCTTGTGTAAGATCTGCCTCATTCGTCTCCTGCGCTGATAATACGAAGCGAAAAGAACAATAAACAGCAGATACCATATTGCCCAATTCATATCAGCACACCTCGTCAATGCTCCATAGCATTTCAAGCGTTTGTTCTACTTCTTCAAGTCCAACTCCTGCTATCCTTGCGGAGTATATCGCATCTGACAGGTGCTTTTCAAGCTGCCGCATATGCTGTTCTTTCAGCATCCGCTCGTCCTGGGCATTTACATAGTAGCCCTTGCCCTTTGAAGCAGTCACCAGTCCTTCCGAAGAAAGTTCCTCGTAAGCCTTCATCGTTGTGATAACACTGATCTTCAGATCCTGAGCCAAACCTCGGATCGATGGCAGCGGATCACCTGCTTTGAGTTTGCCAATCAGAATTTGCTCCCTGAGCTGGGCAGCTATCTGTTTGTAAATCGGTTCGGTTGAATTCTGATAGATTTTCAAATGATCCTCTCCTTTCGACTTTACTGTTTATGTGGTGTATATACAGTATATAACACATAAACAGTTTTGTCAAGCCTTTAACGATATAAATGTCAAGACTTGAATCATCATAGAATTGTTGTAAATGCACAAAACGAAAGAGCCTGACTTGAATCAGGCTCTCAGTCTGTCGCAAAAGTCGACCATTAAAATGAACTGCGGTTCAAAAAAGTGGTAGGCTTTTTTGCATAAATGTGGTATAATGAAATAGGGTGATAGAAATGCTCAAGAAAATACCGAAAGATATGAACCAGATGGAAATGATAAGCATAGAAGAACTTGTTCCAAAAGATCATCTTCTGAGGAAGATCAGCAAAGCAGTAGACTTCGATAAGATCTATGATTTTGTTGAGGACTTGTACTGTCTTGATAACGGCAGACCCGGAGTGGATCCTGTCGTACTGTTCAAGATGGTGCTGATACAGCATTTATACGGTATCCCCTCACTTCGCAAAACGGCGGAGGAGGTGAAGATGAATATAGCTTACCGCTGGTTCTGCGGATATCTTCTCAATGAGCAGACGCCTCATTTTTCAACGCTGAGCAGAAACTTCAAGCATCGATTCAATGAAGATGTGGCAGAAAAAATATTCTTCTGGATATTGTCCGAGATCAACGGAGCAGGTTATCTTTCGCCCGAAGCTGTATTTATTGACGGAACACATATCAAGGCAAATGCCAATATGAAAAAAGCTGTAAAGAAAGCAGTACCCGAAGCAGCAAAGGTTTACGAAGAACAGCTCATGAAAGAAATAAACGAAGACCGTGAAGAACACGGAAAGAAGCCGTTCAATGACAAGAATGACAAAACGGGCGGAAGTGGAACCAATAAGGACAAAACAGATGAAATGTCTGAAGATCCAACACAAAATGTTGAAAACATAAAAACAAAAGAAGTCACCGTTTCAACTACCGACCCCGAGTGCGGAGTGTTCCATAAGGGCGAACATAAAAAGTGCTTTGCATACGCTGCACAGACAGCCTGCGATAAACACGGCTACATTATGGATGTGACATTAAATCCCGGAAATGTACATGACAGCGTAGCATTTGACGGACTTTACGACAGACTGACAAATCGGTTTCAACAGATAAAATATGCAGTGATAGATGCAGGGTACAAAACTCCATGGATAGCAAAGAAAGTGATAGATGACGGCAGGATACCTGTACTGCCGTACAAACGGCCGATGGGTAAAAACGGCTTTTTCAGACCATATGAATATGTCATTGATGAATATTATGACTGTGTGATATGTCCGCAGAACCAAGTTTTAAATTATGCAACTACAAACCGAGAAGGATACAGAGAATACAAAAGCAAAGGATATATCTGCAAAAACTGTCCGAACAAAAGCAAATGCACAGAGAATGCTAAAAGTGAAAAGACAGTAACTAAGCATATCTGGCTCGGTTATCTGGAACAGGTCGAAGACATACGGCATACATACGGCATGAAAGAGCTTTATGACAAACGAAAAGAAACGATTGAAAGAGTGTTTGCAGATGCAAAAGAAAAGCACTCAATGCGATTCACATATTTCAGAGGTCTTTCCCAGGTGAGCAAATGGGTCAGGCTTAAATTTGCTGCCATGAATCTAAAAAAGTATGCAATACACCGCTGGAATAACGGTGTATATACACTATTTCATGTTATTATTGACAGATATTGGTTTTTGATAGCATGATTTAACCCCATATCCAGTGCGGATATGGGGTTTTGAGACAGACTGAGAGCCTGACTTGAATCAGGCTCTTTTTATATTATCATCTGTCTATTGGTTGTATGTTACTCCTGAACATCCCGCATCATCGCCGCACCGTCCTTGAAGCCTGCCTTATATGCAGCCCTCATTTCAGCGGCGGCGGTATTGCTCACGCAGTCAAGTATCTTGTGGAACACATCGATCTGCTCCTCACTCAGCGAATCTTCAAACGGTATGCAGAGCTTGTTAAACTCATCGGAGAACTCAGCGGAGTGGATCTCACCCTGTCTGTAATTATACATCGCATCAATCATTTGTATCTGTCCTTTCGGTTTTATTGTTGTAAAACCAACTGTCCAAACTTTACCAAATAATCGTTGCTAAGGTGTTGCTTACGGCACACCGCTGGCGAAAAATATGCGGTTGATAATGGGTTTGATTATGAATTGTTAGACAAAACCAATACGATTTCCGATTGTACAATCACGCTCAGCCACACATCATACACCTATGACGGAACAGAAAAGAAGCCTACTGTGACCGCAAATGATGGAACGAAGACGCTTGTAAACGGAACGGATTTTACTGTTTCTTATTCCAATAATAAAAATGTGGGTACTGCAGAAGTCATTGTAACTGGTATCGGAAAGTATTCAGGAACAACAAGTCTGACGTTTGAAATCGTTGCTAAGGTTGAATCAATGCTCGGTGATGTAAACGGCGACGGCAAGCTCAATGTCACCGACATCACAAAGGTAGCTGCACACATCAAAGGTAAGAAAATGCTTGATGATGCAGTACTTCAATATGCCGATGTAAACCACGACGGTAAAATCAATGTTTCTGACATTACAAAAATCGCAGCACACATAAAAGGGAAAAAATTACTTTTTTAGTCCTACCACAGACCTGTCATACCGGCAGGTCTGTTTTATTTCTCCCTATCATCCGTATCACGTGTGTCACGCGTGACACAAAATAAAAAATCACACTTTAACTATATATAAAAATTTTTTGGACGTTTCCTTGATTTTTTTATTGACCTGTGTTATACTGTAGTCATAGAAGAGAGGGAAACTTCTCACAGCAGATAACACTTGCTCCCTGCAGCAAAAAAGGCACCTCTTAGCGCCAAGAGGTTAACATGGCGTGAAAACTCCAGTTATCAATCATCGTTTTGCCTTTGTATAGCAAGCAACTCAAAAATGTTATTCTCCTTGTTATTCTGCTATCAGTAGGGTAGGGAACAGCCCCGAGCTCAGGCCTGTATTCTTCAGGAAATCCGCAAAAGCGGATAAGTTCGATCTTTTATGTTCCTTTATGGTGATTCTTTGAATTTTTTCCTCCTATTTTTTGGAATCTTCATTTTTTTGTGGAGATTCTTTTTTTTATCTGACTAAATTTTCTTATAAAATAAAGATGTCTAAAAAAATACTATATATAATTTTTAATTCGCGTCAGAATCTTATATAATAATAATATAGGCAAATTAAAACTGAAAATTCAGGAGGTACAAATATGATAAACACAAAAGATTTTAAGACAAAGACTTACCTTAAAAAGGGAAATAACATAGGATCAAACAAAGCTTGGGTCATAGCTATGGATGTTGGCTACTCAGCTGTAAAGATAATGTCAAAGACAGATATCTGTTCTTTCCCCTCATTTGCTATAAGAAGAAAGGATAATACTGCTTCCATAGGCGATGCTGCTCCTACAGATATTCAGTATAAGGGCGAAGACGGTGTTATCTGGGATGTAGGAGAGATCGCTGTTGGTAAGATTTCTCAGTCAGATAGCAGTAATTCCGAAGAAATGCTCTATTCGAGAAATAGATACACTAATCCGATGTTTCTTGTTATCAGCAGAGTCGGTATCGCGCTCGGTCTGCAGGGCTACATGGGAGAGAACGCCGGCGGAAAGAAGAAAATTGTCCTCCAGACTGGACTTCCTCCCGCATATGTAAAGGCAGACAGCAAACCCTTAAAAAATATACTTAAGGGTAAGCACGAATTTTATCTTAAGATAGGAAAAGAAACATGGAAGAAATACTGCTTTGAACTGGAAGAAGAGAACATCTGGATCATGCAGCAGCCTTTAGGCTCACTTCTCGGTGCAACTCTAACTGATGAAGGAAAGCAGACTCCGGACGGAAAAGATCTTATGAACAAGAACGTCCTCATCTTCGACGGCGGCTTCGGAACTCTTGACACTTTCGAGATAATAAACCGAACAATAGGTTCGACACAGACATTTGATCATCTCGGTATGAAAGCAATACTGCACAAGGCAGTAAATGATATCTATAACAAATACGACGAGGAGATAGCCGTATCTGCAATGCAGAATATTCTTAGTACCGGAAAGATCAAAAAGTACGATTCGGAAACGGTATCCACTAAAACCATAGAGATAGCAGACATCGTTGAGACTTGCAGCTATGATATCTGCATGGAAGCCATTAAGAGCATACGTACTATTTACAACAATCTTATCGAATACGATTATTTGCTCGTTACAGGTGGCACAGGTGATGCTTGGTTCTCGACAGTAAAGAATTATTTTTCCAAGATGGAAGGGCTCAATGTTATAGCAGCTAACAGAGCTACTACTATTCCTCAGATCTTCTCCAACGTGAGAGGTTACTATCTGTATCGTGTAACTGCACTGAATTCAAAGAAGTCGGCGTGATGTAAGGAGGAGGACTAGGAAATGTATGTACAGGTAAGACTCTATGTTCATCAGGATAACGACTTGATGATGATAAATAACGCTCCCGGTTTCAATCTTGACACGATCATCCACGATGCAGTGTGTGCTTTCGTCAGAGGCGAGGATTTTGAGATCCCGTCTCTAACGATAAAAAAGAAAAATATGAAGGACTCCGGCAGGATATGCGTAACATTCGATGAAAGGTCAGATGCAGACGTTATATCTTATCTCAAAACAGTAAGATACGGGTTTATGAATGATTATCTCAAGCAGATAACCAAAAGATATATACAGAGGGATATGTTTGAAGCTGCTTTTTGCGCAGAAGAAGGTGAAAATAACAAATCTGTCAAAGGCGTTGTTTACCATAAAAAGCGTGTCAGCTTAAATGAAGAACCCAAAGAAATAAATGTGAGCAAGAAAAACGATGTACTCAATGTGCCGGGTCAAGATCCTGCCGGAAGCAACATAGCACCTGCAGAGCCGGCGGTACAGCGGGAGATCACTTTTGAAAAAAACATCAATGATACTAGCGATGCAGGAAACAATGATACTGAGGAAATGGTCGATCTGATAGATAGCCTTATCGGTATCTAGGAGGAAAGAAAAACAATGGATAATTTCAAAATACCATCAGACACTCTGGATAGACTCAATGATTTTGCGGATCAGATAATGGATATGATCGACGGTTCTTATCCTTTCTTTATAGTTTACGCTACCGAAAACATGAATAAGAAGACCAACTATAAGTATTTCTATTCTATACCATCGGAATTGGGCTATAAACTCTGCGATAACAAAATGAAAGACATTCTCGATCTCCATAACATTCCCCGTGATGGAACGCCATGCTCCGTCAAGGACTTTTCAATGCCGGATGATGAAAGGGAACAGCTTAGAAATATCGTAAACAGCTTTATGTTTTACTGCCAAAACGCTAGGATCCCGTGCTTCATTCAGATCGCAGTAGAAAATAACGCAGTAAAGAACAGCACAGAGTACATTATGGACATCGTATCACCGTACAGGCTGTTGATAAAGCTTAACAATGATAAGATCACAAAAGTACTGAGATATACTATGGAGTCGAATATTTATCCATCAAGGCTGATGGACCTGAAGACTGATTTGCTTGACATTAGTGAGATGGTTAATGATGTAACTAAGCTGGATCATGATCAGGAAGAAATTTATCCGGATTCTACCGAAACTGAATTTTCTGAGATCTACTCAGCGCCTGTCTATAATCCCGAAACGGCTGAATACGATGTTATAAGCGAAATTGTAATGGACAGCGCTGAAATAATCGAATCTATGAACAATAAGGAAACAAAAGCAATTTCGGATAATAAGAGCACTCCTGTTTCTGAGCCTGTCGAAGAAAAGCCAAAGAAAAAGAGAGGAAGAAAAAAGAAGTCAGAAACGGTTCTTACCTCGGATGTTCCAAATGTTTCAACCATAGAGAAAAAGGAAGAACCGGACGAGCTTCCTAAGCCCAAAAAGAGAGGAAGAAAAAAGAAATCAGAAACAGTTCCTGTTCCTGAAGAAACATCTGTAATAAATGTAGAACACAAGGAAATCCCTGATGAGGCCCCTAAGCCCAAGAAAAGAGGAAGGAAAAAGAAGACGGAAATGAATGCTGTAATTGAAACACCGGCCGCAACAAGCGCCCCTCAGAAGAAAATAAAAACAAAAGACTATTCAAATCTGGGAGAGATCATCACTCCTATAATGAAGTCCAGCAAGAGTAAAAAGAGATCGAACTCTGCTTTGTACGAAAAATATAAAGATATTCTTGAGAGATTCCCCGATGACTTCATAGACGGCGAGTACGATGATGCGTAGAAGAAAAAAAGACCGATTGTTACAGTCGGTCTCTTTTTCTATATTATCTCAGTTCTATATCATGTAGTGCAGCTTGTTCTGCACACTTGGAAACTCCGGAACTGGTAAAATCAGTTATATAAATTCAAGAAACGTATTTTTATCGATTCTAATTATCTGTTATAATATAATATGGTTATCCCATTAACACACCACAAGTAAGATCACTGAACCAAAGCAGCCAAAAGCCTTAAATACGCACTGTTTCCCAGCTTACGACGGTTGAATTTGTAACAGTATTCGGCAGCATATAACGCTGTGTGGATCTTTTCGTTTCCGTGGTAAGTTCCCATGATCATTGCTTTGAAGTTTGATATAACTTTATGCATCCAATTCAGCTGACCGCTTGTCGGATCATATGTCTCAAAAACATGGAAGTATTTCTGTGCCAGCGGTTTCTTGTAACTTCGAGCATTATCACTCTCGATCTTCGAGCCTGCGCGGATATTATCCCTGGCAAATCTACCCACAGTTATGCCCTTTAAATTCGGCACATCGCTCATTTTTACGTACTCGGGATTTCCTGCTGCGTTCTTCGATAAAGCTACGATCATCTTGACTTTTTCAGTACCTCTGCCGCGCTTTTTACCGTGAGTCGGAGCACCGAGATACGTGTCATCAAGTTCAACGATCCCGTCGAGCAAATAGCGTTCTTCACGGCATTTCATAGCTTTTCTGATGCGATGAAGGATGTACCAGGCTGTCTTGTAAGTCACTCCCAAAGACCTCATCAGCGTAACAGCAGAAACGCTGCATTTGTTGCTCATAATGAGGAATGCAGTGACTATCCACAGTCTGAGCGGAATATGTGTTCTGTGCATAAAAGTTCCGTTTGTGGCGGATATATCTGCTTTACAGAACTTGCAACGCAGCAGATGACGTGACCTTATCCTGCGGTACTCAGAGCCACCGCAAAACGGGCAGGCAAAGCCCTTTTCAAAGCGGATATCAAGTAGAAAATCCTTGCAAAAGCTTTCATCTGCGAACTTTGAGTATATCCCATCAAGTGTGATCTCAGGTTTCGGAAATCTTTTTGACATAGCGACAGCTCCTTTCGGTTTCTGTCACTATTATACTATATTTTCCGGTTTTTGAGGTCTGTTTATTTGGACAGCATTGTAAATTATCTGTGGTGTGTTAAAGGGATAACCATGTAATATAATTGCTGATGAACATTTCCGATATTAAATTATTATCCGGAGTACAATGTCCTTTGCCAAGGATAGAACCTTCGTGGAGAGCGAAGAAAAATAATTCCTAATAATGGAGTGTCTGTCGGAAATCATCAGCATCTCTTGGTTTTTGGAAGGAAAGTCGGATGAGCGCAATCCGGCTTTCTTTTTTTTATTTTTAGTAATTTTCTAATAATATATATATAGACTAAAAATTCGACTCTTTTTTAGAAAGGAGGGCAAGGCGGTTTATCGCCCTGCACAATGAAAAAAATCAAACTATTATCATTTATTTTATCAGCGTGTATGTTATCCGCATGCAGCAATGAAACCAAATTCGTTGACAAAGGGAAAAAACGCATAGTCGGTGAAAACGAAAGTATTGCGGAAGTAATGGAAAAACCCGATAAAAAAACATTTAGCGATATCCCGATCATAAAAACCATATCTGAAAATAACTCAGGTCATTTTGAGGGAAATCTGACCGTTAATGCAAAAGATAACGATATAAATTATGATGTAACTCTTGATGTCAGTGAGGATAAAAACATAAAACTGGGAATACATTCCGAAGATACCGAGTTTTCTATTTTGTATTTCAATGATTCGATGGAATTATTTGTTATCAATCCTTCCGGAAATGAATACTTTATGGATACAAAGCGTATTATCCTCAACAATTTTGCTTGTATAAAGGATCATATGTACCAGTATGCTGTCTACGCAGCCAACAATAACGGTTTTTTCAGCTTTACTGAAGACAATAAGAGCATGATGTTAAACTGCAATTCATCTACTGTGTTTTCTACAATATGTGAAATATTTGATCAGGTGAACGAAAATTATTCGGAAGTATACAGGCTGACAAAAGAGGATAAGTCGTTTATGTCCTTTGCAAGAGAAATGTTTAATGATACTGAACACGAATTGTCGGAGGGATTATCCAAAAACGCTATGAATGATTTCACTGAAGCTTACTGCGTCATAGCACAGAGAAAGCTTTTTTCAGAGACAGATAAACTCTTCTCTTTTACTCTGACTGTTAATGATGACCTGGATCTTGAATATGAAATGAGTGTGGTCGATGAAGAGAATAAGCCTCTTTACACAATAAAAGGTGATCTTGAAAAAACGGATAAAGCCACGGAAGTTATAGCCAGACCTAAAGACATAGATGATTACAGAGAAAAAGAAGATGATTCCTCTCAGGTCGATATAAGAGCGGATAATGATGATATCGCTCCTCAGGATGAAGATACGAATCCCGAAGAGCCGGAAGAATGGGAGGATAACAGCTTTTTTGAAGGCAAAACAGACGATTCGGACTGGATCTCTGATGACTTTTTTAAAAAATAAAAAAATAACTATATATAATTTTTTTTCAGCCTCAGTTTCTTATATAATAATAATAGTAGAAAAAAAGAAGGGACGGGATAAAAGTGATATACAAAATTGATAAAAACTGTATATTATACTATCAGTATATAAAGGAGCTGGAAAGCAATTTTGCCTTTGAGGACAGAATACAGAAATTATGTAAGATCACGGGGAGAAGCCGTTCAGATCTTGCGATAAAGATCGAATGTAATAGAAGAGCATTCCTTAACATCACATGGAAAGACGGAGATCCTGTTGATTTTGATTTCTCAGGAATAAACATCAATGACCTTAATATTACTCCGAGAGAGTATCATGAAAGCAACATAAATAAATATTTGGATAAAAAAGTTGCGGCAAAGCTGAAAGCTCCATTGAATTATGAGTATTTTCTTATAAATACAGCACTTTTTATTGAGCTTCCGGATCTAGCTGATGTAACTTTCAAATTCCGAGTTAATGGGCTTGAATTACTTAACGAACAGGAAGATATAGCCATAACCTATGCAAGAAATATGGTACAAAGTCTCATAGAAGATGTTTCTTACGTTTATTAATAAATTTAGGAGGATACATATATGAATAAGAGCGATGTAACTAAGTTCAAAAAGTTTATCGACAACGACAACAACTTTTTTACAGTGAATAATGTTCTGACTGCTGTTATAAATAAAGACGTTGTATACTGTACTGAAAAAAGATCGTGGATAAGCTATTCTCAGAGCGAACAGGAGGAGATAGTCTCTATAATCAAAAAAGTACTGACAGGAAAGATAGGCAAAGTTCTTACCGAATACGAATTCCCTATAACCCCCGAGAAGAAAAATGTTTCTCAGGAACTACTGATGAATATGAAGATATCTCAGTTTGAAGATGATGATCTGAACGAGATCTTCATTAATAAGATCAAAGACGGTGTGAAAACAGATGGTGCATACACCGTACTGTCTGTAAACTTTACGATCTCTGTATACGATAAAAATGCTGATCACTCAGATGAAGTATCTTTTGTTGTAACTGCTTTTTGTCCTATAAAGCTGAGAATCGACGGCTTTATTTATAACGACGAGTCCAATACCGTCGAAAAGAAAACATCAACAGACAGGATCCTGGAACAGGCTTCTGACGGATTCATGTTTCCTACATTCACAGATAGGCAGGAAGATGTGAACCATGTAATGTACTTTTCTAAAAATGCCGGAAAGCCGAATACCGGGATAATAGAAAATGTACTCGGCTGCAAGTATATAATGAGTTCTGAACAGCAGAAAACTCATTTCTGGGGTATGGTCGCCAATGTCCTGGGTGAAGGCCTTAACTATGATATGATAGTAAATATAAATGAAAAACTGTCAGATCTTGTACAGGCTTCCGAGGGATTAAAAGAAGCACGTGAAATAGACTGTGCGGACATACAGCATATTCTTGAAAAATGCGATGTACCGAAGGACAAGCTTGATGATTTCGGTAAGATCTATGATAAGGTGATGTCATCAAGGTATTCATCTTTTATTGCAGCAAACGTCTGTGATGAAAAAGTTAATATAAAATTCGGAAATTCCAGCCTGAAGATCGATTATAAAAAAGCAGCTACTGCCCTCGACGTTCAGATGGTGAACGGAAGGAAGTGCCTTGTATTTCCTCTTGATTCAGCCGAGATCTCTGTGCTTGGCATCGACACGAGCGTAAATCATTCTCTGAACGTTTAACTAAATAAGTCTGCAAAAAAATTTTTTTTTGAAAAATTTTCTGCTATAATTATATATAGAAAGAAATAACCAAAGACGAGGAGTGTTATAAATGTCAAAATTTTGTCCGTCATGCGGAAAGCAGCTGAACGATACAGCATTGTTCTGTGAGCACTGCGGAACCAAATTAAACACAGAAAGTACAGTTTCCGAAGAGGTAAGCCAGGTCTATATGCCGGCGATGGAAGAAAAAACCTATGAAAATGATGATGATAACAGCGCGGCAGCTATGCTGAGAAGCAGATCTTATGAGGAAAAGCCAAAAGAGAAAAAGCCTGTAAGAAGGAAGATAATTGCAGTACTTGCTTTTCTTGTGGTGTGCGCAGGCGGTGCTTTAGCTTATTTGCTTCTTAAAGAGCCCGAAAAGCCACTTAAGCCAAACCGGGAAGTTGTATCATCCAAAGCAGAAAAAATAGAATCTGAACCAGAAGTGTTGACCACATCGGATGAAGACAGCAAAGCGGATGATTCTTCTGAACCGGAGACAGAAGATAATGAATGGGAGATCAAAGCAGAAATCGAAGCTCCTGAGAAAGAACTTGATGTAACTACGGAAACAGTTAATGATCATGAGATCAAAAAGTTTTCTACAGGCATCAAAGATTCGTATTATGACTTTGTAAACTACTATAAGGAACAGTACGGCAGTAATGCTTCTTATTCTCAGTTCAAAACCGAGGACGTTTATACAAGACAGTCGCAGGGAAAGAATTACACCGGTGTTAAAGATAATTACAACATAAACATCAATGCTAACACCAGAGACGGAGAATCAGTCGTTCTTGCAAAGTCAAGCTTTAGTACATACACTGCGTATTTTGACGGTGCATCGTCTTTCTATATGGAAATACACGACGAAGAAGGGGAGTCCGTTTCAACTTTCCAGACAGCATGCTATGATCACTTGAAGAACTTTATGGACGAAGATCTGGCTGAGTTTCTTGTATATGGCCAGGGTAAAGTCTATTACGGAGAAGAAGATAACAAAAACCTTGAATACGAGATGATCTTCTCCACACAGGACATAAAAATGAAGGCTAACAGGAATGTTGAGATCGATAAAAGACACGGCTTTAAGGCTGCGTTTGAAATCGGATTTGAACTTATGACTGATGAAGAAAGTCAGACTCCTTATTTTGACGGAAGTTCTCCCGAGGTGTATAATAATTCTTCAATAAAGATATCTGACTTTATCCCGGTTCTGAGTGATCCTTCTCAGACTGACTGCGGTTCTTCTCACGAATTCATGAAGAATGTAATGTCAAACTTTACTATACCGGGTAAAAAGTTTATCGATACTAAGCTTGACAGCATGAATGTTACTGAAATGGTATCCGAGGACGATGGGTCAAAGACCAAAAACGCTTTTAAATTCAGAGTTTCAAGCGGTGTCAGCGGAATGAAGTATGAGGATGCTCCTTTCGTAGACTTCAATTTTGAAGCAGTCAAGGATGATAAATCAAATTACTCGGAATGTAAGGGTGAGATATACGGAAATCTCAAAAACAGCAACAGGACAGATAAGAACGTCGAATCGATCATTTCTTTCCTTAAGGCTATCTACCCGAATATTGCCGGTGCTAACATTCCGGCTGACAAAGCTGTTGAATCATTGAGAAAGAACCAGCCTTTTGAAATCGATGTTAAGATTGGCGCTGCATGGTCCAGCAACGTACCGGCTCATCTTGTTATATCCAATGAAGAAGGCACCTGCTTTACCTTGACTTTTGGTATAGAACAGCAGTCAGTAAATAAAGAAGATGACAGTAAAGATGAATCATCATCTATTGGCTTGGAAGAGGATATGCCTCAGGAAGCAAGTTCAAAAACTGATAATTCGTCAAAGGCTGACAGCTCATCAAAAGCAGACAGTTCTTCAAAGAATGACAGCAGTTCTAAAAAAGAAGACAGTTCATCGATGACTGATAAAGAAAAGACATCGAATGAGAAGTGACATCCTCCCCCGCCTAAAGGGCGGTGCTGATATAGAAGTTTCTCGCCATAGTATTTCTGATGTCAGGTCAGAAGTACTATGGCGTTTGTATTGACAACACTTCGATGTTATGATATAATTGTTACTTACACAAATTGAGATGAATGTTGGAACTTTATATTTCAGTTCTGCCGAGGGAGAAATGTTAAAGTTTGTAGCAATTTATCCTTGAAGATACAGCGAGAAAGGTAAAACAAATGAAAAATTACGATAAACAGACCATAGCGCAGATCAGGAAACCGATAGTTCAGGCAGCGATCATAATGCTGGTGTTCTATGCGATAGAGATACCAATGGTGCATTTCAATGTATTTCCCGATGTAAACACGCGTTATATAGCAGACACTATAATAAGAGCAGCAGGCGGAACTGCCGGACTGATACTTTTAAATGGGTATTCCAAACGCGGTGAGAGTAAATGCACGCTGAAGCAGCTATTCACAAATAAGATTTCAGGGAAGACGTGGCTTATCATGATCCCACAGATTATCAATATTTTGCTTCCTTTCCTGAATATATTTATTGCAACCGTTTTTACAACAAGATATATTGTAACGCTCAGCATATTGATCGTTCAGCAGTTTGCAACCGGGTTCTATGAAGAAGGCGTTCAGAGAGGACTCATGATGAACGGTCTTATCAAATTTAATATAAGCACAGTGAAAAGAAGGCTGTTCACTGTTTTGGTTACAGGTCTGTTCTTCGGTCTGGGACATGCTCCCAACATCGCTTTTGGCGAAAATCCTCTGATCCAGGTTCCGTCTACAATGTGTATTGGAATGTTTTGGGCGGCGGTATATATGCTGTCAGATAATCTGCTTCTCGTAATGCTTCTTCACGCTTTCGCCGACAGCACGTTCAGGATCGTCCACGGATTGTTCGGTTATGCTCGCGAAGGCTTTCTTTATCAGGCAGTAGAGTGTTCGAGAGATATCATAGAGTATGTGATACTGCCTGTTCTGGCGATCTGTATCTGCATATGGTTTGATAAGCTTAAGAATAATGCCCCTGAGGACGGGTCAACTTAAATGATAAGTCGGAAGATAATATACAAATCATGGTAATGAAAATCCGAATTTGAAATCCACAAATTCAGATCTATATTTGCCGCCGAAAAAATCACAATGCCCCTTAGTGTTATGTGATGAAACACTAAGGGGCAAAACTTCTATATGGGTATCTTTTTAAAGAGGTGGGGGTATTCTTGCTGAAAGAGGATAAATTCTTTCAAAGCGACTAAGACCGTGTGTTCTTGGTCGCTTTTTATCTTTCTCTGTTTTCATATATAATAATAGTATAATCGAATGCATCATATTAAAGGATATACCAGTCGTATACTTATATCTGAATTTGAAAAAATCTCTAAAATGCAGAATCTATGGACCCGAAGTTATTTTGTTTCAACTGCCGGAGCAGTAAGCAGTGAAACAATAAAAAAATACGTAGAATCTCAAAAGACTAAATATATTTAAAGATATCTAAAGAAAGGAGCCATTGTTGCATGGGTACTTTTATATTAACGCTGCCAATGGATACAACAACACGGGATAGAAATATTCTTAACAAACGTTTTGAAATATCAAGACAAATATACAACAGCCTCTTAGGAATGGCATTAAAGCGATACAAAGAACTAATAAAAACCAAAGCGTACCGCGAGTGTGTTGAACAGATAAAAATGGTCAACAACTCATCAATGGCTGCCGGAGATAAAGCAAAAGCTAAAAAAGCCTATAACGATAAATTATTATCTATGAACAAAGAATATAAGCTTACGAAATCTGCATTAGAAAAAGACGTTAAGCCAATGCAAAACCACTTTAAAATGCACATTGACTCAGCTTCGGCTCAAAAACTTGCATTTAGAGTATTAACTGCTGTTAATAAAATGTTATACAGCTCAGGAAGAAAGCTTCATTTCAAAAAATACGGTCAGCTGAACTCTGTTGAAGGCAAGCAAAATGTTTGTATCTATTATTCCGGTGGCTGTATACAATGGAAAGGACTAAAAATCCCTGTAAAGATCAATAATAACAATGTTTACGAACAGATGTGTTTATCTAATAGAGTTAAATATGTTCGCATAGTAAGAAAGACCATAAAAAACAAAACAAAATTTTATGCTCAATTAGTGCTTGAGGGAGTACCGCCTGCTAAATATAATCCTGACGGAACATTCAGACATAAATTAGGGATCGGCAGAGTAGGTATTGATCCCGGTACATCAACGATGGCAGTAGCCTCACCAAATCAGGTACGTATCTTTGAACTTGCAAAAAATGTACAGAGCATAGACCATAAACTAAAGCTTTATCAAAGGAAGCTTGCTCGCTCTAGAAGGTATACTAACCCCGATAATTACAACTCTGACGGAACTATAAAAAAAGGTATTAAGTTAACATGGAACAGATCTAATAATTATTTACGAACTCTTGCTAAAATACAAGATCTTCATAGAAGATCTTCTGATGAGAGAAAACAACAGCATGAGATACTTGCCAATGAGATAATCTCCTATGGTAATGAGTTTTATATTGAGAAAATGAACTATAAGGCTTTACAAAAGAGGTCTAAAGAAACTAAAACCAATGCAAAAGGCAAATATATTTCAAAAAAGAGATTTGGCAAATCATTAGCAAACAGAGCTCCTGCAATGTTTGTCTCAATATTAAAACAAAAGCTTAGTAATCATGGTATTGTACTCAATTATATCAATACAGTGAAAGCAAGAGCCAGTCAATACAACCACGTCAGCGAAAGTTATATTAAAAAAGAACTTTCCGACAGGTGGGTTTATATAGGAGAAGATTTGCTCCAGAGAGATCTGTACTCTGCGTTTCTGATACAAAATATCAATAGTGATCTTTGTTCTTTTAATAAAGAATTATTAGAAACACAGTATTCCGAATTCAAAAATAATCATGATCAAGAAATTCAAAAATTAATAACCGATAATAACACTCTCAGCAGTGTAGGGATTAAGATTTATAAGAAATTAACTGCATAAATACACAACGGAAGGCTTCGACAAAGCCTAAGTGTTTATATGAGAGTGGCTGCACTCTCTCCAACACAAACTATAGTACCTTAACTACTCAGCACTTTAAGCTTTCGAGGTTAAAGAAAAGGTAGGACAAAACGATGTATGTTATTCTATTCGTTTTGTTTTTGGGAACCCCACGGTTTTAACCGTGGGAGGATGTCAGAAGCACGGATACATCTCCATCATACTTGTTTTTGAAACAAAACTATAAAGGAATGGTAAAATCAAAGGAGCTGGATCCAAACAGCAATAACGGAGTATTATTTGATAATCTTTATTATGGTTATCAGATAGACGATAATACATATAGATTATATAGCAGGAACACTTATACAGACGTTCCTAAGAAGTATGTTCGTGACGGTGTATTTATTACCAATAAATACAATAATATCTTGAATGTGGGAAATATATCGCAGTTTGATAATGAACTTAATGTAACAGAATATAACGGAAAAGATAAGGATCTGAGCTGCGGTCCCGCGTGTATTGCTATGGCTGTTACAAGTGAATTCAAAAAGAATGTATCTATTACAGACGTTTTTGCCGACGGAAATAATTATGCATGGTCTATAGGAGCTATACCAAAAAATCTTTATGCACATAATTACAACTACACACCATGGAATTTTGAATGGTGTGAGGCCGGAGGGAACGGCACTACCCTTAATGGTATGTTCAGGCTTATGCAGATATATGCCGACAGGGAAGGGAAGACTGCTGTTTCACCCGTTGTAAACTATTATGAAAGCAATAATAAAACAATAGATAAAATAGACAAAGCTCTCAGTGAAGGACATACTGTAGTGGCTTCTGTGCTGTTTAATTCGAGATATGTAGCTTTCAATGGCTATTCCAATACTATCCGTGCTGCAGCAAATTTTCTCCCGGCAAATCCTTTTATCCATTATGTGGTCATAGCAGGAGAATGTGATGGATCAGGAAAATATGACGGATATTATGCTGTCGCGGATCCTTATAAAAAAGCATTGAAAGATATAAACGGAAATTTGGTCTGTGATGATATAAATTCGGGACTTACTATCGTAAGAAAACAGACTATGGCTGGTTCGATCAATCAGATGTATGATTCGTGGTACAGAGGTATTGTATACGTGAAATAATTTTTTTACTATATATAATTTTACTTTTTCAAAAAAATCTGCTATAATATATATGTATACTTTCAAACATTTCATGTTTCATTTTAACCCCTATTGATGTTTTATGGCTGTAAGGAAGATACAGGATATCTTCCTTCGCTGTAAAACAAATCACAAAGCTTGCGTAACTACGATTCCATCTCATTTTTACTCCTAAATTTTTTGCTGCAAAGGCAGCTTTTAGATACCTTTGCAGTACATGTGCCATTAGCTCAGTCGGCAGAGCATTTGACTTTTAATCAAAGGGTCCGGAGTTCGAATCTCCGATGGCACACTTACGGACTTTTAGTCTGAATAAATTATAGAAAGAAGTGATACGAAAAATGAATAAGGCAGAACTTATCAATGTTATCGCAGAGAAGGGCGGTTATACCAAGAAGGAAGCTGATAAGGTACTGACAACAGTTCTTGATACTATTGCAGGCGCTCTGGAGAACGGTGAGAAGGTCACTCTCGTTGGCTTCGGTACATTCGAGGTTAGGGAAAGAGCTGCTAAGGTCGCTTTAAATCCTGTTACCAAGGCTCCTGTTGATGTTCCTGCAAGAAAGGTTCCCGCGTTCAAGGCTGGACAGGCTCTTAAGGAAGCTGTTGCAAAGGCTAAGAACAAGAAGTAAAAAGCTTTTTCATTTTCTCCTTTTTTAAGCCTCTGATACAATACATAACTATTGTAAAAGAGGCTTGTATGCAGACGTTATACGGAATTTGTGAGTTCGAATCTCACCGTCTGCGCGTTGGCTTTATGAGAATCATCAAAAGCCTCCTTTATAAGGTGTATCTCACGCTACACATACAAAGGAGATACTGTGATTTAACGGTATCAGCGTGGAAATAACAAAAGGGGGATCATAGATCTCCCCTTTGTTTGTTATTTTAAATCAGTTATTAGGGTGTCGCCAAGCGGTAAGGCAAAGGACTTTGACTCCTTCATCTCGGGTTCGAATCCCGACACCCTAACTATAAACTAAATAAATTTTTGAGAGTGATCTGATGGAAAGAATTTATTTGCAAGTTCCTTTTTCTGAAAAAGACCAGGCAAAAAACCTCGGAGCAAGATGGGATGCTAAAAGGAAACAGTGGTATTGTTCTGACAGCAAAAACATAGAAGCCTTTTCACGCTGGACAGAAAAAAAGTCAAGAACATTAAACGAACTTTCGGATGAACAGAAAAAATTTGTGAATGAGGCGAAAAAAGGCAAGAATATACTCGTTGATGCCTGCATTGGCAGTGGAAAAACAACAGCCATTCAGGTTCTGTGCAATGAGATAACAGATAAAAAAATCCTGTATTTAACATATAATGCCTTACTGAAACTTGATGCACGAGAGAAGATCAAACAAAAAAATGTAACCGTAGCGAACTATCACAGCTTTGCACTTTCGTGCTTGATGAAGGCAAATATTTCTATTGACGGGTTCTCCGATCTTATTCAGACGTTTTTGGAGCACAAACCCTCACTGATAGCTGAATACAAACTGTTGGTAATAGATGAATATCAGGATATTGAACTCGAAATAGCTCAGATGCTTGAGTATATAAAAGAAAAATGCCCCGGCTTGCAGATAGTTGCAGTTGGAGACATGAAGCAAAAAATATATGATAAAACTACTTTGAACGTTGCTGAATTCATTAATGGCTATTTAGGGAATCACGATGAAATGAGTTTTACTAAATGTTTCAGGCTTTCCAAGGAATATGCGGCAAGACTTGGAAATATTTGGGAGAAGAAAATTGTTGGTGTAAATCCGAAATGCAACATCAAAACAATGTCAGTTAGTTCTGTGACAGACTTTCTCTCAAAGCAAAAGACTTCAGATATATTATGCTTAGGCTCAAGAAACGGTATTATGTCCGTTGTTCTTAATCGATTGGAAGAAGAATACAGTGACAAATTTAATAAGGAAACAGTCTATGCTTCCATTAAAGATGAGGACAGACAAGCAGTAGCCCCGTCCTCATCATCGGCTATATTTACGACTTTTGATTCTTCAAAAGGTCTTGAAAGAAAAATTTGTGTAGTTTTCGACTATACGGAGGAATACTGGGAAGTAAGACTTTCTAAGCCTCAGGTAAAATGTGAGATCCTTAGAAATATTTTTCTTGTAGCAGCTTCCAGAGGAAAAGAAACTATAATTTTTGTAAGTGGAAACGGTGATCAACTTTCGGATACAACAATTGCTACTTCTAAAACTATAAATAATCAGTATGATAGTTTTCTTATTTCCGAAATGTTCGACTTCAAGTATAAAGAAGATGTGGAAGATTGTTACAAACTGATAAAACGAAAAAATATTACTCCTCAGAATGCAAAAGTGATCGATGTAGATGTAAACGATCACCTCATTGATTTGTCTCCGTGTATTGGAATATGGCAGGAAGCTGAGTATTTCATTAACTATGATATTGATGCTCAGATAGAGTTTGCCAAAGAACACCATAAAGATAAAAATTTCCCCAAACTTCCTGATGAGTCTTCAGTAGATGATAAAATTCTGTTGCTCGCTGCTATAGAAACAAACTTCATCAGATACGTAAAACAGGTTAAAACACCTTTTATACGTGAATATCATAAGAATATCATTCTTGACCGTCTCGGAACAGTTTTTGACGGCAGAGAAGAAGTTCAGGTAAACTGTTCAATACCATTTATGAATGGTCCAACCAGAGCGATAAATATCTGTGGCCGTTTTGATGTGTTTAAAAACGGAATTATCTACGAGCTTAAATTCAAAACAGAACTTGCTCACGAAGACTTTCTTCAGCTAGCTTCTTATCTTGTTGCTTCAAAAATAGAAAAAGGGATCATTTGGAATGTAAAAAACGGGGATATGTATGAAGTAACAGTGCCAAATAAGAGAAAGTTCCTCGATGCAGTAGTGAAATGTATTACAAAAGGAGTAGTAAGCAAGTATATAGCGCCGTTTTAATGATCCGGCATGATACTGTAAGAAATAACATGGGTATTCTTAATAGAATGCATTGTGTTTTCTCTGAAGGGAATAGTTCTTTCGTCCGACAGGATCCTGTATCCGCACACCAACAAAAGGAAAGCGTACTGAAATAACACGAGAACGTTATTTTGGGCTATGGTAATGTGCCATAAACATTGCTTGGGAGCGATGGTCTCCATTATATAACAGCGTTGTTAGCGGTTATAAAAAAAGACCGGTGATCAACCATCAAAATCCCTTGCGGGATTTTACATCCCAAAAGGTAAAGCAAGAAGCTCTGCATTGATTTTGCAGGGCTTCTTTTGCATTCGAAATAGATGATGATCTTCTTGATGAAGCAACACAGCAGCATAACTGTGTTGCCAGCTATGCTCAAAGTATAGCGGAAGGTAGAAGTCTTATTTATGTGATGCGTGAAAAGAAAGCTCCCGAAAAAAGCCTTATTACAATTGAACTTACCCCAAAAACTCATAAAATACGACAGAAGCTTCTGGCTTACAATTGCCCGATAAGAAATAAAGCACAGACTGAATTCATAGAAAGATGGCATAAGCACGTTCTTGAATGTGTTTGATAACAACATAAGCGTCTCACTTTTATGTGAGGCGTTTTTTTATTCGGGCCTTTTTCATGAAATTATAACGTCTGATATCATTCTAAATATTCATCTATAATACTTACAGAGTTTATTTGTTGATAACCGGAGTAATCAAATTTTATGATTAAGATGAACATCAAGAAATAAGCTTCAAGAATTACTATATATAATATTTTTGGAGGTAATAATTATGAGTCACTATTCTTTGTACGCAATAGGATTTGAAAATGAGGAAGAACTGGAGAAAATGATGTCTATTTACAACGAATCCCGCAAAGTCAAACCTCATATCGACATTACAAAAGAAGAAATTTACGAAAATGCACAAGCTTTCTATCAGGAAAAATGCAAACTTATTGAAGCGTATGAAAAAGATCCTGAAAAAGCAGTTGCTGAACATGGAGAAAGAGTAAAGGATCTTTATGAAAATCGTAATATTGATGGATATTTGGGTTATTATAAAAATCCTGAAGATTTTTACAAACATTATATATCGTATCGAAAAGTAGACAGAAAAGGAAATGTATTATCGATGTCTAATCCCGAGGCTAAGTGGGATTATTACGGTGTAGAGAAAGAGACCACGATTGGAAAAATAAAAGAAGAATTCAGAAAAGAGCGAGAAAAGCTTGACACTTCCAGGCTCGAATATATCTGGAATGTAGTAGTTAATGGCATCAAACCTGAAAAAATGGATCCTGATCATTTCATGCTGCTGTGGGGGGTTCCTTCTAAAGAAGAAATGTTGAAGCTGTATAAAAGTAAAGAAGAGTATATTTCTTTTCACAGAGATACTTTCTGCCCTTCTTACAGTGTGCTCTTGCCTGAAGGCTGGTTTGAACCGGGAACAGTAGGAAGCTTTGGCTTAAGTACTGCGAGTGCTGAGGAGGAGTATGAATTTCGCAAAAACTATTACAAAGAATTCATTGAACCTTTTCACGATGATACAAATGTTTTTGTAATTGATTGTCACATCTAAGATGAACAAAATCAAGACAGGAGATGTAATTATGGCAAATAAATTTTCTGATATAGAACTTTGCTGTGCAAAGATGGATGATATAGTAGAACAGATGGATTTCATGATCGATATAAAAGATGGTCAGTTTGCGCTGATCGACCTTCAGGGAGCTTACTGGGGGAATATAGGAAAAGATAGATTTCCAGATCTTGAACTCCTGCTTGAAAGACTGGATATCTATATCAAAGACTACTTTATCGATGATATGGACGAGCTCCTTGCTGAAAATGATATTACCGAACTCGATAAGTGGGATTATACCAAGACCGGTATAGCCTTTATTTGTTCAGAAAAATGCAGTGAGTTAAGGACATCAATAACACCGGAAGTATACGAGAAATTTCGTGAGAAGTTTCTTAAGACAGAAACGCCATCTAAAGAGGATATAAGACAGATCATTCCAAAAGGTATGATTTTCTACGGAGATCTATGGACAGGACACAGAACAGATGAATTTTACAATGAATCTGATTTTGAGACAGAATTAAATCGTATCACAATATTTGACAAAACAATTTTCGATTTTTCAGACAGCAACATTCTTTCTAAAATGGGTGTTCATTGAATCAATGATAAAACGCTTCTCTTCTTTCGAGAGGCGTTTTTTAATGAAAAAAAATTTTCCGTTATAATATCATTAGATCTGTATTTTGATAATCGGAGTTATTAAAAACGGATCTAATACTATAAAAACGGAGGAATAAACAATGGTCTACAAAAATGGAAAATATATCCTTGATGATGGACATATAGTTCCGTCTTATGAAGCGATACAGATCTATAACGTAGTGGAATTCAATTCACGCAAGGAAGAAGTATATGATATGTACCTAAGCATCAACGAAGACAAAAAGATCCCGGATGATTTTTTTGAATCGGTCAAATTGAGAGAACTTACTGATGATTATATCGATGCTATAATAAACGAAAATGATAATTTATCCGACATTCTATATAATGTCGTAAAATCAGGATGCAAAAAGGAGATATAAAATAATGGATAGGTATTTCATCTCTCACAATTATCGAGTTATAAATTATGATTAAAAAATACAATTAGATCCAATCTTAACGGCTCTGCTTTATTGCAGGGCTGTTTTTATCGGATCAAAAATTCAAATATAATAATTACAGAATTCATTTTGATGACTTGGAGTGTCAGAAAAAATTGAATTACTATTTATATTACGGAGGAATAAATATGACACTGATACAGAAAGTGATCAGGCTGTTAAGTATAAATCATGATGGTCTGACGACGAAAGAATTATACGAAAAACTACCGGAATATTCTCCTACCGGCATAAGAGGAGTTATTTCCAGATATTTGAGAACAAACGAAACTCCAGCTTTTGAAAGAAAAGAAGCTGGAGTCTTTGTCTTGATAGAAGTTATAAAGGCAGAAAAGAACGAAGAAGGTATAAGTCTCAGTTATAGAGCATCATATGATACTTTGGAAAATGGCAGTGTTGATCTCTTTTATAAAGATGTATTTGTAGAAAACGAAATGATAGAAGAGGGCGTATACGAACAAAGAAGAGCATTTGCAGATGAACAGGACTTCTTTAATGCAAAGATAAACTTGCAGGCAGTGCTGGCTCATGCTGATGCTAAGACTATACTGAACAAACTTAAAACAGAGTCCTTTGATATGATACTTACCGACCCGCCTTACAGGGTAATTTCAGGAGGGACAGGCGGTAAAAACGCACCCAAAGGAATGCTGAGCAAAAATGACGGAAAGATATTCGATAACAACGACATACAGTTTGATGAATATATTCCCGAATGTTACAGGGTACTTAAACCTGACAGACAGGCATACTTCTTCACAAATTTTCTTAATCTTCAGCAGCTTATTGAAGCAGTTCAGAGGTCAGGATTTAAGGTTCATAACCTTTTGGTCTGGCTGAAAAATAATGCCACACCCAACAGATGGTACATGAAAAACTGTGAGTATGTATTGTTCTGCTACAAAGGAAAAGCAAAGGCTATTTCAAACTGCGGAAGTAAGACCGTACATCAGTTTGATAACATAAAGGGACCAAAACTCCATGAGACCGAAAAACCCGTTGAACTGCTTAAAATGTATATAGAAAATTCCACTGAAGAAGGAGAATGGATCCTTGACCCGTTTGCGGGCTCAGGCTCGACAATGGCGGCATCGCTTCTTCTGAATAGAAAGGTATTTACCTGTGAGATAGATAAAAAGTATCTTAATGTAATAAAAACCAGAGCAATATCTATCCTGAAAAGCGGAGAAGATGATAGGAACTTAGCAGTTTAAAAAATCAGTTTTGCAGTTCTGCGTGAGCGGTGTTGCTTTTAATAAGATAAGTATTCAATTATAATATTAACAGGATCAGTTTTGGGATACTTGGAATAAAAAAAGGGTTACTATAATAATTTAAACAGGAGGAAGTAAAAATGGGACTAGATATGTATTTGTACAAGGTATCTACACCGGAAATAAACGAGGGCGAAATTATAAATGATATACACGAAGATCCAAGATGCTCCGGTGTTAAATTTATCAACACAGATGCAGAAAATGTTCTTTGCGACACGATTAAGAAAATTGCTGTAAAATGTATTATAACAGAACGATACTATAATATGAGAAAAATCATAACGGATTACCTAATGACTTTTGATGTTTCAGAAGAACAAGCCTCAGAATATGCAAAACAATTTTGGCAAGGAGGTTCTTCACGTACTAATAAAAACGAATCTTTCAGTTTGTATTGTGAAGATAATGAAGAAATCAAAAAAACTCTTAATGGTATCTGTAATACAGACGAAAAGATTTTGGAAACAACTCAAAATATGACAACTAGTGTAAGGTATGAGTCCGATTACAATAAAATTGTGGTTGTATTTACATTCAATGACACTGATACACCCTATGAAGGCAAGTACATTACCGAAAAGAATACTAATAAATATGCTGTAAAATTGGAAGAAATAGATTATCAAAGAAAAGGTTTGAATGATACTGGATGGGGGCTGCTCCCGGAAAATTGCGGTTATTGTGATGATAAAGATCTTATCAGAAAAATAACAAAAGAAGGCGGCCTTTCAGAATCCTTTATAGAAAACTGGATCGATGATGAAACAGTGTTCTGGGCTTGGTGGTAGAAGGAGATAAACAATGAATGATGTAAAAGAAGAAAAACTGGAATACTATCAATGCCTGAAACTTCTAGAATACCTCGTAGAGATCGGCTTGATACAGAAAAATCCACAAATTCCGTCTGATATTCTCGTTTTTTGTGAGGGTAATGGAGAGGAATATCCTGAAGGATGGTATAGTGAAAATATTTTCGATGCTGCAAGAGATCTGGTCAATAAACCGGATGACCAGAGAATACTGCTTGATGCCATCGCGGAAAAGGGATTTAAAAAGCCTGAACTTCCTAAATTTGAAACCGTAAGACTAGATGTAGAAAAATTCTTCAACTAGTATAGTAATTCATGATTACAAAGCGTCTCTCTCAGGAGGGGCGCTTTTATCTTTGGGGAAATTCTAGTATAATTCAGGTATAGGATTTAATTGATAAACTGGAGGTCAGACAAGTTGTTGAGATCAAATAATAAAGGTAAAAATCTATGACATAATTTCTAAACGGAGGATGAAAAATGAAAATATTTACTGCTTATGATATAGACTGGGATGTTGATATTAATGAAATCTATGAAGCATTCGAAAAAATGACTATTTACGATGCAGCAAAATAATTATGTATCACTGCAGATACGTATGCTGATATGAAAACGGTAGATAGACATGAAATTATACGTGATAAACTTCACCACAACAGAATTAATGCAGCTGAAATATTAGGACTACCCGATGAGGTCAAAATTCCCGATTTTTTTGGATTGAAAAGCGAGAAAGATGATACAGGAGAAGTTACAGACTGGCTTTCGGACGTATATGGTTACTGCATTAATAACTACAAAGTAAAATATAGTTGATTTCAATGACTCTAACACCTCGCTATGGCGGGGTGTATTTTTGTTTTTACGTGTTTTCTTATATAATAACTGTATAAAGGAGATGTGTAATTATGAAAATAAAAAAATTCGCTATGATCTTATCTGTTACAGTTTCGGCATTATTGTGCTGTAATTTTGCTGAATACAGTTTTAATGATAAAGAAAAGGATAAGCATTTAACCGTAAGTGATTTCGACAGCACAAGTTTATTGTCTGGTGATGTGTCATGTTCATCAAAAGAAAAATCGCATTATTCATTAGAAAGGCAAGTCATTAATAATGAAAATAGCTCCGAAGCTGAAGAATCTTCATCATTAGCTGACGAGTCTGAAATATCGTCATTTGAAAGTATCTCTGAAGAAGTTATTAATGATAGTAAAAATGAACCTGCTGATTCTTCTGAATGTAAAGAAAAAGAAGATCCGTCAGATACTGAGCATGCTCAGAAACCCGGATATACTATCATTACTGATATAATTGAGCTTGACACTTACATTTATAATCAGCTTGGAGGTTCCATATATTCTTCTTCGGGATGTGGCCCGACTTCAGCGGCCATGCTGCTGTCTTCAGAAAAAGGAATGGATATTTCTAAAGATGAGATCGTTGTAAATGCATATGATCAGGGCTTTTATTATAATGCCGGATTGAATTTTACATCCGGAATGGGAGTCACACTAGAAAATATACAGGATCTTGTAAGCTATTACGGACTGGATTCCGAAATAGATCATTTATGGAATAATTCAAGTGAAGATATCATTTATACTATAAATGAAAAACTGAATGAAGGACACAGGCTTATATGCGGTCACAGAACTTTTAGCGGCACTCTTCATTATATAGTTATATACGGTAAATACTGTGAAAAAAACTGTATGTACTATAAAATAGTTGATCCGTGGGGCGGAACTGTTTATACTTGGGATCAGTGGACTCTTTCTGACAGGATAATGAGTGTTGGCGGAGATGACGAATCGACTTTTGAAGGATGTGTAAAAGGATTATTGTGGCTTAAATGATGGAGTGAATAATCCCGATCTGTGACAGTACTTTTAGGACGACTTCTGAATAGTTATGTATAAATAAGCGCACTAAACTTCGATTTAGTGCGATAATAACGTGTGAAATTTAATGATGAAAAAGCAATTGCCGGAAAGCAATTCTCCTGTTCAAAACTGAAAACTTATGTAATTGCGGATCTCTTAGGAGGAAATTTTTTTGTTTCGTTAGGGAAGTGCCACGAAAATTAAAAGGAAAAAATCATTCAACCAATAATCCATAAATATAAAAATATACTTTTATACTATTAGAATATTTTTCTCTTTGGGAATGAAGTTGAGGAAGTTTTCTAAAGGAAAGTATCAGGTGTACTTTTATGATGGCCTTGTTGTTATATTCACCCATAAATTTTACAGTTGCGTATATCTGATTTTTTGTAATTTTGCATTTCTTGCGTTTTCATAGATATAGAATACTGAAATGCTAAAAGAATGCTGGTGAACTATTGTAATATATATTGTTTAATTTAATTATATTGACAAATGATGCGAGTTTTGGTATTATTAAGTAGTTGAGGTTGAATAATTCACCTCAAATAATTTAGAAAAGGAATGAGCAAAAAATGAAGAAAACAATCAAAAGGATCGCAGCGCTAGCAATGGCACTGACTATTGCAGGTGCAGGAACATCAGTGAGTGGGGTATTCTCCGCGAATGTACTGACCGCAGAGGCAGCAACTGTTTCTGCAAACTATTTATCAGCATATGGCATGAAACGAGTGGAGTTTGTTCAAAAGCTCTACGCTAAGGCACACTACCCTAATGTTAAACCTAAGAGTATATTCTCAGATGTGCCTACCAACTATATATATGCAAAAGCTATAACGTGGGCATATGATAAAGGTATCGTAAGCGGTTATCCAGGCGGAACATTTGGGGTAAATGACACTATCACATATGAACAGGTAATACAGATGATTTTCAAATATGCAAAGTATGACGGAAGTTTTATAATAATCAAACCAGGTGCAGCAAACGATTTCAAAATGAGTCAGTGGGCAAAAAACAGTGGAGCCATTGACTGGGCTGTTACTAATGATTTAATAAACACCTCCATTGTTCCCAGAGACCTGACCAGTACTGTAAGCTCCGTAAAGTGTAGTGTTTTGTTAGATAGATATAAAAAGATATAATTAGTTATCAAAATACCTTACATTCATCAAAACTAAGACCTTTCTGAGATCAACTACGTTGTATTTATGGAGTATAGTAAAAGCTTATAGCAACTGAATATAACCTGTCATTCAAACATCTCTCTTCGGAGGGATGTTTTTTTATTGCAATAAATTTTCACATATAATAAGAATGCGACATTTAAACAAAGAAAAAGAAAGGAATGGTAAAAATGATTATACTCAGAAAGATCGTAGCTTCGCTGACAGCACTGATGATACTGGGAAGCGTATTTACAGTAAATGCAGGCGCTGAAACTTTTTATACAAAAGGGGATATAAACAACAGCGGCACAGTAAATACTACTGATATAATCAAGATAGCTTCTCACATAAAAAACAAAAAAATGCTTAGTGAAGAGCAGAATGATATACTTGTACCGTATACAACACTCTGGGCTGCCGATGTCAACAGGGATGGAAAACTCAATATAACTGACATCACTACAATAGCAGCTCAAATAAAGAACGTAAAAAGTATTAGTAGCAGCACTAATGCATTTAAAAATGTAAGAAAGCTAACGACTCCTACCGAAACTGATATTATCGCAAGAGCACTCAGACTTACCGAAGCTAATCTCAAATACTACTCACCTAATGAGCCCAGAAAATATGATTTCACAAAAGGAAATGACAAAGCTGAAAAAATCATCCTTAAAGAAGGAATAGACTGTTCGGGTATAATAAATTATGCTCTGGGTACACTTGGAATAGAAACAGAAGGTCTTCGTGGATCAAGCAACACTAATGCTGCACAATTTGGATATACTCCGGCAGCAACAGGTGACTGGCTCAATAAATTTAACGTAATAAAGCCTGTAAAGAATGCTTATTGGATCGTTGACGGAACAAAGAAACCGATGAAAGTGTTGAAAAACGGTGTTTCTACCTCAAAACAGAAGTATTATCAGTACGGGAAGAATAATGATATAATCCCTGTAGGCTCTATTGTCGTTGCCTTTGCTGAAGATAATAAAGGAAACCGAATGGCTAATGCAGATCATATGTGGCTGTATCTGGGCGAATACAACAATGCAAATGAAGTCAGAAAATACATAGCTTCACTGACAGATAAGGCTCCTGGGGATATTATGACCAAGATAGGCTCACAGAAGATAGGATATAATAGCAACAACAGCGATAATGACGGAAAACACTGGAGACTTGAAAGCACGGGTACTTGGCACGGTTTTGATAACTTCACCGGACCTCAGATCAACAACGATCTTTGTAATAATTCCAAAACCCAGTACCTTATCTATGTTTTTGCCCCGCCCACTTTTTGATAGTGTATAATTTGTGTCACGCGTGACACAAATAGACCAACTAATAGAACAACTGAATGATAGCACTGGCTGGTGTATCATTTGTTCTATTGGTTGGTTTATTGTTTTTGCTTCATTTCTATGACGTATTATATCTTCTTGTATTTTCAAATATAATCTATTCAGGAATATTCATTGATAGCTTGGAGGTCAGACAAGTTGTTGATAATACTTTCAAAACACATATCGAAGAAGATAAAAAGGAGCTTAAGAATTATGAACGAAGTAAAAAACGAAATATCTGAATGGAAGGGATATTCTTTTGAATTCAGAAATGACGCATATGAAGTCAAGGTACGTAATCTTGAAATCGAACAGGATGAATACACTGTTTTTCTCTATGCAGATGATATCAAAGTGGAGAGAAACGGCAGTGAGATGACAGAAAAAGATTTTGGAACGACGTGGTCGGGACGGAAAATGACAGAAAAAGATTTGCTGCAGCAGTCACTTGCTCTTTACGTCAACGGTGTGAAAGATTTTTCTATGCATGAAAGTCTGGACGAATTGGATATCGTATATAATAAGCTACATGAAAAGGGAAGAATCAAAGATATTAATGAAGCTTATCTTACTCCGGATGGTCACATCTTGCATCTTCAGTTTGCAACTGAAAACAGTATCGGTTATGTAGGAGTTGATGATCTTTGTGTTGCCATTCGTGCAGATACAAAAGAGCCTATCACAGATATTGAATTTTTCTACGAACAATTGGTATACGACCTTGTGAAGGAAAATACAGCATTCATTTATCAGACCGAGGAGTTAAAGGAATGGATCAAAACTTTCGAAACGGAGGAATAAACATGGAAATCACCGAAGATAAAATAGTATATGGTAAAAATACCTTTACAATAGTAAATGAAGTTCCTGATGGATATAAAATATGGAATATAGGTCCTTATATGCTGAAAGGATTCATTCCGCTGTGCCGGCTAAAACAAGAACTTTTGCAAAAAGGACTATATGTAATAGAAAAAGATTGTCTATTAGCAATAAAGTCAGAAGGATCAGATAAGATAATGGCTGCGATAGGCGGAGGATATCATACGGTAGCTTTAATGGAAAAATTCTTGTCGGATAATCCTAAACCCAAAGAAGACAGTTGGGAAGCAAAACAGATATTACGCATCAAAGTAGCTTTACCGTATATGAGAAAGATAAAAGGACTATAAAAAATACAAGGAGGACGAAATCATGTCGAAGATCTATAGAGTTCCCGTTTATTATCAGGTTAGTGAATACGTTCCGGTGAAGGCTTTTTCTAAAGAAGAAGCGATAGAGTACGTTCGTAAACATCAGGCTGAAATACCTACCCATTGCGGAGATGCCAATTATATCGATGAATCTTATGAGATAGAGTCTGATCCCGATGTTGTTTTGGGGTGTGATGAAAAATCAGGACTCTGGGAAAGGGAAGTATGGAACAATGAATATTATGATGCCACAAAGGAGAATAAAGATGGATAATCTGAACGGAGACTACATTAGAGGTTATACGACAGCTCTAATCAATGTACGGAGTTTCTTTGATGATCATTCTGAAGCTATAAAAGTGAATAAGATGTACAATCAGAACTGTGTTCGTGCTGTTCTTAACTTTCTTCTGGAAAACAAAGAGGAAATGCGAGAAATAGGAACGATCAAAGATATAGTTGTTTCAAAAGAATAAAGTGATCATCAAAAAAAATCGGACGATATTTCTGAAAGGAGCGTACAATGTATAATAAGTACGAAAGTAGATGGAATCTGATACAGGAGATACTTGAACTTCAAAAACAGTATCATAAACTGTATACATCAAGTAAGATCACAAAATCAGCTATATGCGAACTTGTTATCCCTTTCAGAGATAAATACGAGCTATCCGATGTTGAAGCTCTTAATATAGCTAAAGAGTTTTGTAGTATGGAACGGATAGTTCGTCTTGCTGAAAAGTTGTTTCCTTGAATAAGACCTGTCTTTTACAAACGTCTCTCTTCGGAGGGGCGTTTTTTCTTGTTATTTGCAATCATCATCTTTAGGACTTATCATAAAATTAACGAACTTTCATGCAAATTCTAACAAGTTCAGTCGTTGATGCTTTATCTAAAGGCATCTCTCCTCTGATTATATTCTTCTGACGTTCCGAATAGTAGTACCTGCTTATACATAAACAGCTCCTTTCATATAATATTTATTTATTATTATACAACCGAGTGAGGTCAAAATCAAGTCAACATTTTTCTTCTTGAAAGACTAATAAAAATAGAGATGTTTGGCACAAATAGCTTTGTATCAGGCAACTATAAACGTGCCCCCCTTCAGATATAGATGAGTTGACCTAAAATTAATCAATCTAAAGTCTTCAAAATCTTGCTCCAAAAGCTCATTTTTAAGAAAATTAAAAGGTTCGATTTTTTGTGTCACGCGTGACACAAAGTATATAACCATCCGACCGGAAAGTAATGATTTTATCTTTAGTGTCTTTCTTGTATAATATCTTTGTATGCATGATTAAATATTAAGTTATTTGAAGTAATAAACGAGCAACTTTGTGTAATGCATAGAACTTTATCAAGTGTGTTGAAAGTTATTGACAATTGTCCACAATTCGTTTATAATAAATTTATCAAAAGATGAAAACTATATTGCTATTTAGTTGTTCAATTGTTAACTTTGTCTAATTAAATAGAGGCGGTTAAAATAGACATTAAAGAGTAGGATTTTATAACGAAGATCGATATCAATACCATAAATTAGGAGATAACCCAAAAAGCGATTTACTTCTCAACGATTTCAAATACAAAAATGATGTATTATTTAATATCGAAAAGATAGATTATAGGAAAATATTAACCGGAGAATCTAACAAAGTTATTAGATTTGAGTATGAGCTTTCAAACTGTATTGTTGCTATAATTACACAAGTTTATCCAATCATCAGAAAAATATTTGGAAAGGAGGCAAAATAAAAAGATTTTGTGTTTTCAAAATAATGATCTATTCTGAGTGCCGTGTTAACATCGATAAGTCATTATAAAAAGATAAAGCCGATGATACGCAAATAAATAATAAGGAGGTTGTGAGATGATCTTTTTCATGATCAATAAAGGCGAGGATAATAAAGTCAAAGAAGATGAATACTTTGAAATCAGTGATTTTTATGATGAAAAAACTAAAGGTAAGATCACCGAAGCTAACATTCAGTTGATTGCATGGAATCAAGCAAAGAGGAACGGTAAGTTTTCGGATAATGTTAAGCAGTTGTTTACTAATATACTTGATGTTGCAACCCATGATGATGTGTGCAATAATTATGCAGCTCAGTTCAGTACCCTTTACGCAAAAAACGATGAAACGATAGACATCATTGGCGAGTTTAAAAAATACGTAAATACCTATAATCCCGATGTCAAGAATGAGGATGATATATCTGGTATTTTCAAAACAGTTTATGAATACTGGGCTCATCCTATGATCGGTAACGTTGCAAACAGTCCGCAGTGCAGACCGCAGGATAATATAGATCAGTATCTTAAAAATTGGGCAAAGTTTGATCCAAAATATATGTCGGAAGAAACTAAAGATAGAGTATTTGAACTATGTTGTTATCCAGGAACTGCAGGCTTGAAAAAACTTGAAAAGTCCAGCCGTGATCAGGTGAGAATTTGCAAGGACTGGACAGAACTAGCCAGAGCTGTCATAGGTGAAGTCACCGCATATATTTCTAAAATGCTGGAGAAGATATTCGCATTTGATTTGTGTGCATCTAAGAAATTGGAAGCGAATCAAAAAAAATTATTGGAACTGATTGTTAATTGCAATTATAAAACTGGTAAAAAATATAAAAGCCTAAAAAATCTGTTTTTATGTAAGAAAAATAGAATGGAAATGTTGGAATACATCTATTTCTATTATAAAAAAGATCTGGACAAATTGAAAAGCAAGGAATCGCAGTGGTATTTTTTTGCATCGTTTATTAATTCTATCTATGAAAAAATAATACCTGATACTGAATTTGAAAGTGTAGTTGTTACAGCGGATGATAAAGAGATCATAAAAGGAGTGCTTGATAGAAGCAAACTTATGCCCGCGACTATGCGTTGTGCGATGGTTTTCAATGCTGTGCGTAAATTTGCTTATGCAACGGGTCAGATCAGAAACTCGATCGAATATGATGAGATAGATAGAAGTAAATTTTTTACGAAATGCAAAGTCAAACTTGCTGCCGATAAAAATTTTATCCCTACTCTCGAAGAAAACATGAAAGGTTTATTATGGAGTTGGACAAGAGATGAAAAAGATTATACTACATTGACCAACAGACATTATCTTATGCCGCTCTGGGCAGGTCCTTCCGGTCATTCAAATGGAATGATGGGATTTGTTGATTATTATTTTAATGATTACAGTAAAGATCATTCTGTTTATTTTAACAAATCTGTCGAAAATGCAAGAATAGTACTGCCGTCAATGTTTGCTTTCTGGAGATTATATTATGATAAACGGATCACGGGTGTCCATTCCTTAGCCGAAACATTTGATGCATCATTGTATTATTTTTCAACATGGGATAGCAAAAATAAGAAGGAGAAAAACTCGTGGTGTAATTCTGAGATAAATCGTCAGATAAAAGAAGTTGAAATACTCAAAGCGCTTGTCAATGAGTATGACGATCCTATGGATCTGCTTGATGGTAATGCTGTGTTTGGTTCGATCGTTGTGATGTACAGACTCTATCTGATCTACTATAAAAAGGATAAAACTATATCAGAGAACATAGCACTGCTAAAAGACGAGATCGAAAAGCGTAAAAAAGCTATGATGGATAAAGGTCTGATGGTCATTGAATGGTCGCATGACATAATCAAATCGGGAGAAAAAATCAGAGAAATGGTCTCTTCGGTGCTTAGCAGTGTGCATATTACCAAACAAGTTGTACAACTTCCACCACCTGCTCAAGATGCCCCGCCCATACCCCAAAAAGCATTCTCGTTGTGCGGCTCCTCCGATCGCTTCAACGCACTTACTGAAAAGATACAGCAGGCACAGGATCAGCATGAGGACTTTCAGTTTGTCAAAGATGAGCAGTTTGGCATCGACCCGCCGCAGTGCCTGACTGATAACGGCATACAGGACTTTGTTGGCGGAATGGTATTTAAAAATATCTCCGGTCTCACATCAGCAGATTCGGTGCTTACTTACAATGCTGAGGTAGATACTTCTGCCGATTGCTGGACGGCTGTCAAGGAGATCATCTCGGGATTTAAAACTACCGAGAACATCTTGTGTACCGTAACGGAAAACGAAGAAATACTCGTTTTCAAAGGAGAGATAGAGTTCGGCTGCTCGGTAACGATAGGGAGCGTTTCGCTGTCAATAGATAATTTTACATTTGAAAGCGGACTTGATAATGACTGGATCTCTACAAGTATAAAAGGTTCGATCACCAATGAATCGGTCGATAAAGATAAAACTTTCGAAGTAACGCTGTATCAGCAGCTTTACACAAGTTCTCTCACTATAGTCGGAAAATGTGCTGATGAAAATGATGTATTTACTCTCACCGACCTTTTCAGGATGTTCGGGCTGGATGATATAGATGTAAGCAAGGTTCTTCCTGCGGATGAAAGCATTTTCGGTTCGCTCGGAGTGAAAAGTGTGGAGATGGAAGTTCAGCCGGGCAGTCTTGTTCCCGACAAATTCAATTTCGTCATCTCGGCTTCAAATGCGTGGGATATAATTCCCAAAAAGATCTCATTTATCCCTGTATTTGAGATAGATATAGACCATCCTTCAGGAGGGGATACCTCGGTGTTCTGTTCGGCAACAGGCAGAACACTTATCTGCGGTGCGGAATTTGATATAACACTTACAACTGACCTTACTATATATGCGGGTCTTGCAGATGGTACTGCTTTTAATTTAAAAGATTTCGTGAATATATTTGCTCACGGTGTTGATTTCCCTGAGATCAGCGTTACCGACCTTACCCTTATGGCTGATTTCAATACAAACGATTACTCTTTCTCTGTTGCAGCTTCCGATATACTCTCATTCGATGTTGGCAGCACCGAACTTGGCATAGATAATGTTGCATTCGGACTTTCTTGTGTAAACGGAAATTTTGGTGAAGTCAGTCTTTCAGGTACATTCCGTCTTGGCGGTATGGAACTGAATGTATACGGCAGTTACTCTGGTGATAATGCGTTTAAGTTCACAGCTGACGGATACAATGATACAGAATATACCCTCGGTGATCTTATCACCGATATTTCAGCGGAATTTGGCTGTGATATTGAAGAAACTTCATTCCCTGCAGAATACCTGACAGCATTTATCAGAAGTCTGTACGTTTCATATGAATCGAAAAACAATGCATTTACAGCAGATGTTGATATTGCAGATGTTTTGAAATTCGGTGATTGTTTTGAAGTTGATGATATCAAATTCCATATAGGTTCATCGGATGATCTTGCTCTGGAATTCCTTATCAATGCTTATATTAAAATAGTAGATGTTCCTGTCACACTTGAACTTAAAATGGACGAGAATGGCTATTCATTTACAGGCAATGTTGAAATTAACGTTTCTGTCAGTGATGTTCTCAAGTCATTCAATATAGACACTAGTCATCTGCCTGAATTCATACTCGGTTTTACTGTCAAGAATGTTGATATCGCATTTGAAGTCGGTGCAGACACTAATAAGATCCATCTTGGCATAACAACTTCACTGGGCGAACTGACTGTTGATGTCGGATTCGGTGCGGAAGTCACATGGAAATTCGTTTACGCAAACAGCAGTTACTTTGATATTATCGATATGCCTGTTGTCGGTGAACTTATAAAGATCATCGACCCGAATGCGAGCGGTCTGACTATCGGTGATTTCAAGATAACCGTTTCAGATAAAACAGGACTTACACTGAGCTGCAAAGCTTTCGGTGAGAACTGTGAAGTGTCGTTCTTTGAGCCTGAAAAGCCTCAGACACAGCTTGCACAGAATGTCGGTTCATCGGGCATCGCGTTCACTGGTACGGCTGCGTGGTTCAAGATTAATAAGAACATCCTTGTACTTACTGTACCTAAGATTGGATTTGGTATAGATGAAAAATATATATCTGTACTTCTTGATGCTTCACTTAATGTTTCACCTCTGACTATCTCGCTGCAGGAAGCAGGCATAGGTGTTTCTCCCGAACCTTTTGGTGTAAGATTCTACCTCTCGGGATTCAGTGTAGGATTTGATAACGGAATACTGTCGATAGGCGGAGGTTTCTCGGCAACAGAAAACAGTGGAAAGACCGAGTACTCTGGTATGCTGATGATCCGTTTCAAAGATTTCGGCCTTGCAGCTATGGGCAGTTATTCTGAAGGTTCTATGTGGGCGTATCTGTCACTTAATGCACCGATAGGCGGTATACCCGAATTCTTCGTAAAGGGTATCGCGGCTGGCTTCGGATATAATAGAAGACTGATACTTCCGCCGATAGAAAAGGTGGCAGAGTATCCTCTTGTGCTTGCTGCAATGTGTGGATTCGATAAGAATCCTAAATTGCTTGAAGATTTCAAAACATATATGGTCGAGGAGAGCGATCAGTATTTCCTGACAGCGGGATTGAAATTTACTACCTACGAAACGCTTACAGGTCTGCTGCTGGTCACAGTATCGTTCGGCAATGATTTTGAACTTGGTTTGCTGGGATTAGCTGACCTTACAGTTCCGCCCAATATCGGAACTGACTTCATCGCAAGAGCACAGCTTGCTATAAAAACTTCGATAAGACCCACCGAGGGCGTATTCAGCGCCGAGGCACAGCTGACTAATGAATCATATATCCTTTCAAAAAGCTGTAAGCTCACAGGCGGATTTGCTGCATACCTATGGTTCGGCAATAATGAACACAGCGGAGATTTCGTCATCACTCTCGGCGGTTATCATCCTTCTTTCGTAAAACCCGATCATTATCCTGTCGTTCCACGACTGGGACTCAACTGGAATATAGATGAACATATAAAGATCATTGGCGAAATTTATTTTGCATTTACGCCAAGTACACTTATGGCAGGTGGAAAACTGAGCGCTACCTATTCGCAGGGCGATCTCAGAGCGTGGTTCACTGCGTATACGGATATGCTTCTCAACTGGAAGCCGTTCACATACTATCTGGCAGTAGGGGTAACTGTCGGGGCTTCGTATACTGTGAATATATGGAAGATACACAAGACATTTTCTGTTGAACTCGGTGCAGATCTTCATCTCTGGGGTCCCGAGGTAAACGGAAAAGTCAAGATATCGTGGTACATAATTTCATTTACCATATCGTTCTCGATGGGTGAATGCAGTTCAAATGATCCTCTTAAATGGGAAGAATTCAAAGATTCGTTCCTTACTGATGGTTCTTCCGGGAATAAAGAAGCTAACCTCCTTGAAGATAATTTATCTGATATTCTTACTATCTCACTTGAAGGTGCTGTTGGTCAGACAGAAGACGAAACTCCGATCATATCATCACAGGGTCTCGTGATATCCGCAGAATCAAAGATACCAAAGGGTGAAGCGTATGTCAGACCTGTCGACTCTCCTCTGAAATCTGAACTTACAGTAGTCGTTGAAAGAGATAGTGATGATATAACAAGCAGCTTTGATAGTACCGATATCAAAAGAAACCTGCCGGCAGCGCTCTGGGGAGAAAAGCCCGAAGATAAACTAAAGGAAAACCCTGTAAGAGAACTGGAATGCGGAACGAAACTCACTATAAAAAATAACAAAATGGTTTTGTTCCCTGAAAACTGTTACATAGTTCTTTCGGAACTTTATGAAGATAATACAATCGGATATGGAGAATGCTTTGCTTTCGCTGATGATGTCAAGCACGAATATTCAGATGAGGATACAATAGAAATATTCACTGCTAATGAAACAGATCTGATGGAACAGAAGAGAAACGAATTTCTGAAATCACAGCTTATCGATGACAGCGTCAGCATAACAAAATTTGCAGATGAAGCCGATAACTGGCTTGCAGAAGAAATACTGATCATAAGATCGTAAGGAGATGATAGTATATGGATAATCCGGATTCCAAGTTCAAACTTGCCGATAGCTGTATACCTCCTTTGTACGAAGGAGATTACACGATAAGGCTTACGCAGGAAGTGACGAAGCCTGATAAAGATGAATTCAGCGTTAAGAAAAAATTCTGTGTTGCAGCTAATACTGAATTTCTGTCGGAAGACATGATATTCAGTATATATCCCGCCAAAAATCAGCAGGGTGATTTTTCGACTGACCTTCCTTTCATGGTTTTCAACGATCCTTCATACCCGTGGATGAAGTATGCGGGAAAAGACTCAAGCAATCTTGATGTGCCGTGGATAGCGCTTATTGTTGTTAAAGAGGGGGAAGCCGAGGAAGAAAAGGACGTAAAGTATTCCGAACTTGAAAATGAGGCGGGAGCAAATGTTTTCTTCCCATACAAAAAGACAAAGAATACGGCGTGCAAAAACGATGATCTTGTCCATATCATCAAGCTCAAAAAAGATCAGTTGTCATCCTTGCTGCCCAATAAAGAAGACCGTGCATGGCTAGCGCATTACAAGCAGGTATCTCTTTCAAATGCGGAAGATCGTCTGACTCATCAAGATGACAATTTCTCAGCTGTTATCGCAAACCGTTTCCCGCCGTATATTGAGGGAAGTATAACAAAAAGCACAGTACATCTTATTGCTGCCTGTGATTATGACGATCTTGACAGCACAGATGCCGAATTTGTAAATGTGATATCGCTTTATCACTGGGATATCTATTCCGAAAAAAATACGGACAAATCATTTGTAACGATAGTGGAGGGGCTGAAAGGCAATTCACGTTCGGTAATGGACGGCATGCTGAAACCCCATTATCTGAGGACAGGTGAAAAGACTTATTCGTGGTATCATTCTCCGCTGCTGCCGGAAAAATACATACGTGCCGACAATATCAACGGCGAGGAAACTTTTACCGCTGACGGAAGGCTGATATACAATAAAGAAAACGGTATCTTCGATGTTACATATTCTGCTGCTTTCAATCTTGGCAGACTTGTCACACTCAGCCATTTTACAGAGGCACAGGAGATAGTCAGCTGGAGAAAACAGCAGAGGATAAAGGATCATCTTGATGATCTTGAAAAGAATACCGCTATCGACGATTATGAATTGAAGACAGTGGTGATCAGACTTGGGGAGGGAAAACTCAGATGAAACGAAGACTGTTGAGAAACGATCCCGGCCGCGGATATGTACCCGTGCAGATACCTGTGGGGCTGGAAGATTATGCAGACCGTCTAAGACTGCTGAATGATATCCCACTGACATATCTTTTGACCGATGTTTCAGACCTTCCTGAAGAGAGCATAAGATTCGGTGTGGTGGATATAAACTGGACGGACGCTTTCATCGACGGTGCATTTTCTGTCGGACGTGTTTGCGGTCAGGATGGTCATATGGATAAAGAACACATAAAGTCTGCCGTAAAAGAAAAGCTCTATTCGGAAACGCCGCGTATGAAAAGAATGCACGAAGCGCATAAAAAGATAGTGCTGCATTCAGCCGAAAGAAAACAGGCTACGGAAGACTATTCAGTGATGAGCGCCGTGCTGATTAGGTCTGAGCTCATATATACTGAAACGGGTTTGAATTACTTGGGCTTCAACAAAGCGGGCGAAGAACTGCTGATACTCAGGATAGAAAAGATAGCTGATGATATAATAATATGTCTATTCAGCGGCATAATAGATGAGTTTATCATTGAAGAACCGTGTACAAACCTGAAGTTCGGCTGTTATTATGATAACAACAAAAGAATGATAGATCTTCGTTCTGCATCGGACGATGATTTTGGAAAAAAATCAGGTTCATTACAGTTAGGTAAAGATTGTGTTGATACAAACGGTTGTTTGCACGCTAAACAGCTTTCGGCTAAGATCGAGGCTGAACTTATAGCAGCAGGAAAGCTTGATACAAAAAAGATTACACCTGCACGTTTTGCGTATGAGATTATCTCAGTAGCGCACAGGGCAAAGTTCTGTGCGGGCGAATAAAGAGGGTTGAAATATGGCTGAAAAAAAACTATCCGGTATAATAATACCCATGACAGTGCTTGCTTACAGAGTACAGAACGGAAGCAAGAATGTTCCTGCGCTGGCACCCAGTTATAAAGAAGCATATCATGCCGATCTGGGAAAAGATGTTTCTCCGCAGGCATTCAATGCAAACGTTGAATTGCAGGAGGGTCTGCACCTGCATTTTGTTCTACCTTCCGCATTCAAGCACGGCACTGAAAAGACAAATGACGACGGCAGCAGAACGTTTGAATATCCGCTGGTACCCGACAGATATATCGTAACGAGAATGTATACTGATAAGAAAACGGGCATGATCGTAAATGACTGCAATATTGTGGAGAGCAATTTCTGTTCAATGGAAAGCGGTGATATTAAAAGTATAACCATACCTTTTTACGGACAGGATGATACGCTTGAATATCGTTACCTCGGCAGACAGTACACCGGGTTTGAAGAACCGCCCGCTATAAATGCAGATGACGGATACATAAGCGATCTTTGCGGTGTAGGCGCGGGCGATCCTGTGTTCAACGCGTATTATCCCAGCTGCCGCAGCGTATTCGGATACTACGACGATCTTGACGGCGTACCCTCTGATGCGGTGCTGACTTATTCGGTTATAGGTTACTACTCTGATGCAGAAAACGATCCGTTTTCAGCTGTCAGAAATGAGAAAGAAATGAAAGATCTGCTTGAAGCGATGCAGCTGAAAGCGGAGGATGAGAGCATATGCAATTCCTGTCTGCTGTTCGGTGAGGTATGCAAGGTCGATCTATCCGAGAAAGCTCCTCTGCCCGAGAACGAGATAAACGCGGGTATAGGAAAGACCTCGGCAGAAGCGCTTTCGGCGGTGATATCTTCAAAGTATACTGAAAAAGACCTTGAACGTATACTCACGATGATACAGTACGATATGGTCGATGAGAGAGATCAGATCGACGGTAATTTCAAGGTCGATGATACTATACATTCATACGGTTTCAATGCAGCTGATCCTATCGAGACAGCGTTCGAGATAGTGTTCGACAAGGACGCTGAATTAGAAGACACCCCGGATGTACTGGCGGAGTATTCGGAACTAGCGCTGATGAAGCACAGATTCGGTAAGTCTAGAAGACTGCTCGAATATAAAAAGAACGAGCTCTATTATCTCTGGGAGATGTATAAGAAAAATAGTACTTCAGAGGTCATAACAGGCAGGATTAACACTGCGGTAGATGAGATAAACAAGCTCAGGAACGAAATAATTCAGTACAAAAGGGATCTTGATGCAAAGCTGTTCACATTCCAGAGTAAGATCGACAACGACAAGGTGCGTATCGAAGATGTACCGACAAAGCCTTTCTATTCGCCGAAAGATCCTGCGCTGATGCTGTTCGGAAAGGGGATCAGCAGGACATATGCTTTTGGTGAGGACGGACGTTTTGAAGACGACAATACTCTGTACTGTCTTACTTCTCCGCTTTCATGCGACGATACAGAACACATCAAGGAGCTCATATCTTCAAAGGTTTTCAATTCCGTTATCGACACTGAAAGCTATCTGGGATTACTGGTAATGACAGTATTGCTTGATAATGATAGCGATCCTGCAGGTACCTGCGGCGGAAGAAAGTATTCGCAGGTGATGGTCAATAGAGAGCCGTATGAAGAAGTCAGCCTTTTCATGGAATGGGAATCGGTATTCTTCAATGACTATACCGACAGTACGCCCTCAAAGAGTGCATTTGACTATGAAAACACAGACTATACCTACGACGGAGAAAAGACGCAGAATTACAGGCTGTGCATGGGAACTTCCGTGCTTACGCCATACGGAGTATGCAATCTTGAGAACAAGCTGAAAAAATATATCGATGATAATTTCGATGCCAAGGATAAAGATGACATAAAAGATATCCTTGATAAGATACATGATATCCCTGCTTTGTCTCAGAGTCTGGGAGGATTTACGATCAACATGGCAGCACTTAAATATGTTTTTCAGCTGCCTATGGATACGACAGATGATCTGACGAAAAAAGTGCATGATTGTCTGTACATGAAAAATCCTGAATACTATGAACCCGATCCCGAAAGGCGTGCAGTGATCGACGATACCGACGTTGTACCGCTGCGTGAAGGATTTCTTGACCTGAGAAAGCTCTCGATAGTATCCACCTTCGGAAACAGAAGGAAGATTATCGAGGATGATAAACTTGTATCGGGAACGGAATATATCTCCGAAAACCTGTATCCCGTGGTAGATGACTGCTGCTTCCTGCCGCTTGCACTTACAACGCCCGCAAGACTTTCTCCGCGCTTCGTATCTGCAATAAACGAAGCTTATCCGTCTTGTACGCTGCCGATAAGTTCACCCATTATAGGAATAATCACGCCCGATATACTTAACAGAAATCTCAATATATTCGATAACGAAGGCGATCTGATCGGAATAATAAAGAGGGTATACAGAAATAAAAAGGTAGAAGGAAGATTTAGAGAAGCTGCAGGTTATACCAAGCCCATAGATAGGAGAATAACAGACTTTATCAAAATGGTAGCACCTGATAATAAAGATTCATCCTGTTTCATCGAGCTTGTTGATCTCATCGAGAAAAAGCTTGATGATACGATACCAATGTATCAGAGTGACTTCATCTTCGGACGTGTCCTAGTGCTTGCCGATATGGATATAGTACTTGAATACTACGGCGGGACTGAGTATTCCAAAAACTCGGGCGGCCCCGATGCAAATGATGATAAGGGACTTATGGAACAGGGATTCCCTGTTATGATAGGCGATATTGAAAGAGTTTCCGATGGTGTGGTATGCGGTTTCTATGATGGCTTTGGCAAAGCGTTTGCACCTTTTGGATATGATACATCAAACAACAAGGTCATCAATGCGGCATATCCGACAGTCAGCGGTGAAAAGAACGCGAAGGTCACACTGCTTTTGGATCCCTCGCTTAAAGTAACAGTATCCACAGGGTTCCTGCCTGTTGAACAGGTACAGATAAATGCGAGCCACACCGATCTCACCGGTATGGATCTTATGTCAGCTGAGATGGATATGCTCGTTTCCGAAAAAGACCATATTCAGACACCGGATTTCACAAAGGGTGAAAAGTTTGTAAGAAAGTATCCTGTGCTGGAAAATGATACTTCAGGTTACAAAGAACTTGAAGTTGTTAAGGCTGTGCCTGCGATAGGTACAGTAGAAAAAACGATCATAACAGACGGCTTGATTGTAAAGAGGGCTGCCGCTGCTGAGAATAAGCAATAAGAGTATTATGAACGGAGGTGAAAAAAAGTGGGCGATTTAAACGCATATTTCCCTGAAAGTATATCGTTTACGACTCAGGAAAACTGCATAGTTAAGAATGATTTCTATTTCTCTTTCCGCAAGACTGTTACAGAAGGGGAAAAGTGTATAAACACAGAAAGAACAGCGGGGAAATATCCCAGGATATATATCACTGGTCTTGAAAAACTTTTCAGAGATGACGGGCATCTTGGAAATACGATGGATCTGTTTGCCAGATCTTTTCACGCAGTCGGTACTGATGACTGGAGCGTATCATACGGCAAAAACGATAAAGGCGTATCATGTATCGTGGTAACGTGCAATGCATTCAAACTTGAAAGTGAATTCACGGTCGATATCGTGTTATCAGATAAGGTGGAATTTACAGGTGAATTTAAAGACGGCGGCTCGATCTGTGCAGATGTTGAGTTTGTCGATTTTGATACGATGTGTACCGACCTTAGTGCTGATATTGTAAAGAGCGGAAGCCCGATAAGAACTGAATCTGTCGCTTATATAGATGATCTTGTGCTGATGGATGCAAACGGGAGAAGAGTAAGTGCGATACATAAGGGGGATGTCGGGCAGATAAGCTGGTCACTCGGGAATGTGGATAAAGTATCCGCAAGTCTGTGCGATGAAAACGGATACGTTGTAACAAATCTTGCGCCGTATTTTTGTAAGATTGACAAGGACAGAAGATTCACATTGAGTGTTGAAAAAGATGGCAAAGTCGTGTCGAGGTCATTGCCCGTATACAGGACGCTGTGGAAAAAAGATGATACGGAGGGAGAAATCTCACTGGATCCCGATGAAAATGCGTATAATAAGTTTTTTACATATAACAGCAAGTATTATTATTACAAGCATCCCTATCTTTATGAGAGTGAAGACCTTATAAAATGGTTCAAGTTTACCGAATATTTCGATGCGCCGAAAGACCATCTGTATTACACTTGCAGTTTTTCTGAAAGCAATTCGGGACTTATAATATGTTATACGTGTGAAGACCATATCATTTACAGAGAATACCAATTCTGCGGCGATAAGTGGGGTGATGAGAAGACAATAGACAATGTCCGCTGGTCGATGACCCATGCGATAAAGAGATACAGCGATACGATCATCGCAGGTGTTTCGGGTGATATGATACAGGTGTATACGATAACAGAAAACTCAATGTCAAATCCATGGACACTTCTGACACCGGAGCATCGCAATGTCATTTCAGTGGACATGATCTTCGATAAGGATCTTTTGTTAGCTGTTTTGTGTGATAATGGCAGAGTATACCTGTACGATGTCGATGATGAATTCAAAAACAACATATTTGAATTTGAGAACGCAGACCAGAAAAGGGTTGATCTGGTAAAGACCAATTCGGTGTATATAGTGCTTGACGACTACGTTTTTGAGATAGATGACAAGGACAAGTTTCTGGATATGCATTTCTCGCTGCGGGAAAACACTGCGAAGAGCGAAGGGGTCACAGATAATGCTTTTCAGATAGTCGGTGAGCGGGACGGACTGACTTTTTCTGCAATCATCTGTAACGGTGAAGACAAGGAGTTATGGAACTACAAGTTCTGAAAATTAATGGGAGGAATTTTATTATGGTAATATCAAATTTAATGGAACTCAGCGGGCACATCGATGAGGTCGAGCTGGTAGATAGTGGTTGTATTGTTATAAATTCGGATAAGAACAAGACCGAACTCATCATAGACAAGCTCATAAATAATAAGACAAAACAGACGGAAAATGTTTGTGATTTTCTGATACATGGCACTAATGGTACTGATGCTCCGGACGGAAGCGGTGAGAACGGTACTGACGGCGTTGACGGAGGTAAGATACATATAAAAGTCAAAGATCTTGTGAATGATGTTCGTGTAAAGGTCAAGGGTACTAACGGCGGAAACGGTGGTAGCGGTGTTTCGTATGAAAAAACAGGCGGAAACGGCGGAAACGGCGGAAATGGCGGAGACGGTCCATCTGTATTTTTTGAGTACGGTCATATCGGAAAATTATCAACCGGAATCCCTAGCCAGTTTAAATGGGAAACAGGCTGCGGCGGAAATGGCGGTGATGGAGGATCGTGTACCGAACCTGTCGGTAATGGCGGCACAAAAGATTCCGCACCTACTATCGGCGGAAAAAACGGAAACGGTGGCAAAGCGGGAAAAGCAGGCAAGGCAGCTGAATGGCAGACTTCGTATTTGAAAAATGACAATGAACTTAAAAAGCCGCTCGATCTTTCCAATGAAGATGAATATAATTATTTCGTTAGTCATTTTGGCGGAGAAGAACAGCTGAAAAAATACCCCGAGATGTGGAAAGCCATTCAGAATAATAGACTCAGAAAATCATTTGTAAATGATGAAGAACCTCTCTTCTCATTCGATGATACAGCATCAAATGCGAGTCTTCTGGGTGATTCGGACAGCAGCAATGGAAAAATGTCGTCAGCTTCAGATTATTTCAAGTTCCAGATAAATAATGTTATTGTTCTGAAAGATTGTGAACAGACCGATTCAAAGGAAGAAAGAGAGAAAAAGAAGCACCCTGAGTTCGTGTCCTGCCTGAGAAGTATGATGATCAACGGATACGGTATGGAAAACGATGAGCCTATCACTATCTGGCAGTCACCTTCTGCACTGGTACAGACAGATTATATCTCTCAGATATCAGATGTGACCGAAACTGATTATTTTTCTGCTGATCTTATAAGAGATTTTAATTTCAAAATTTCGATAGCTTATATATATCTTGATGCTGACGGTGTATCATACCCGGTATTGAGCAACAGTATAGTATTAAGGCAGACCAAGATCCTGTTCTATAATTACACCAAGATAATTGAACCTTGTTATAATCCCGACAGACACAAGACACCGGGCGAAGATATAATGTTTTTATACGGCAGAGACCCTGATCAGAATCCCGATTGGGCAGGTGCTGATTATTACGGCGGTGTTTACAAAGCTCTTGCTAAGGAGGAAGAAGGCGGCAGAAAGTATTTTGAGACAACAATCATCCCGGTTAAAGGAGAAATATATTTTGAAGAAGATCCCGAATTCTATCTGGAGAATATCCAGGTCATACCGTTCAAGGGCAAGAGCCCTGTGGGCTTTGAATATAATGCAGGTGTCCCAAGACTAAGCTATTCCAATAACCAATATCATACTATTGTATCTTATGGTCAGGGCTTAGGACTCGATGCTTCGAATCTTCAGCAGGCAATGCAGGAAGCCGGTGCATTTGAGGTCATTCCTTATAGCAGTGACAAAACAAAATGGAAAGTGTCCTTTAACTTCTGTCTGAAAAATGAGGGACAGTATACTGAATACGGAAGATATGACTGGCAAAGCAAACTTGAAGATTCAGGATTTTTCGGAGATGATTATATAAAGAATGATTGCCTGTTCTTAGCAAGTATAATGCTTCGTTTGAAATATAGAAAGAAAGAAGGCGGAGATTATATATATGATGATCTTCAGATCTGGATCGAAGGTAAAAACGGAAAGCTTCCTGATGATAATCCCAACTACTTTGTAAGCTCTCATAACAAAGCGACAGTATATATACCCAGATTCGTAATAGCATGGGGCTGTTATGCAGCGGATACACTGATAAATACTGTTGATGGAACAAAGAAGGCTTGTGAGATCAGAAGGGGAGACAGACTTCCCGTATACGGCGGAAAGGTACTTACAATAAGCAGCGTGATGACCGGTAATGACAGAGCGATATTCAGGATCACGACTACCGACGGCAGAAGCATCAGAGTATCTGGCGGACACGCGATGAAGATGTATTCCGAGAAATATCCCAATGGAAAAAAGATCGCAGCAGCCAAACTTAAAAAGGGTGATCGTCTGATGACTCCCGATAATGTGGTAGAAATAAGCTCTGTTGAGATAGAGGAATACAACGACAAGGTATACAACTTCACATTTGAAGAAGAGCATTCTTCAAATTATATCATGGCAAACGGATTCTGGTCAGGTGATTTCAAAGCACAGAATGAGCCCGAATTCTGCGAAATACCGGAAAAAACTATGGCGATAATAAATGATATGAAGCAATATGTCAACGATATGAAAAATAAGCCAAATCCCTTAAATGTATAATTCTCATAAAAGAGGCTGTTGCAGCAGCCTCTTTTTATTGCAAATAATTTTCCTTTATAATTAAAACATAAGATAATTATTGATAATTTGGAGTTAGAGAGATTATTGATAAATAAACTTAATAAGACGAAAAAGTTCATATAATGCGCTGGACTTTGAGCCGATTTTATGCTATAATGATTATAGATAATTAATTTCATTAATACGGTGCGAATGATAAGCTCACATAAAAATGCTGGTAGATTCGCACTTTATTTCGGGCAACTCGGTGTCCGTAAATCGAGAAGTGTTCGTGAGTCTACAAAACTGTAGCTGAAATAACACTCGATAAGGTTTAAACAATACACATTAAATCCGTGTATTCAATTTTATTTGTAAAATTTTGCAGATTCAATCTGCATGGTACAAGTAGATTGCGAGTCATCGATATTATATATTATACATTACCATATTTGACGCAATCTGCACGGTACAAATAGATTGCGAGTCATCGATATTATATATTATACATTACCATATTTGACGCAATCTGCACGGTACAAATAGATTGCGAGTCATACATTATCAACTGTTTTAATTAAACAGAGTAAAACAATATATTGTGCATGTAAAAAAATATAAAGACGTTCAAATAAAAAAATGGGTGCTATTATTCAAAATAAAAACACCACATTTCGGACGGCTCGGCGTCCGTAAATCGAGAAAAGTGTTTGAGAGTCTACAAAACTGTAGCTGAAATAACACTCGATAAGGTTTAAACAATACACATTAAATCCGTGTATTCAATTTTATTTGTATAATTTTGCAGATACAATCTGTACAGGCAAGTAAATTGCGAGTGACTATCATCATGCTTTTTCTCAGGCCGAGGCAGATGCAACATTACAAGCATAAATAATGCTTATACAATGAAAAATCAAACATTAGTAATAATCATAGTGACCGATCTTTTTATGGAGCCGAGATACGTCTAAAACAACTTCTTGACAAGCACTATCTGCGCAAGCATGGAAAGAATGCTTATTACGGACAGAACTGAGGACAGAATCCCAAGGAGAACTGAAAAGGCAAGGAGCGGATATGGAGTATATTTTTACTGAAAGAGCACATTTAATGTGTCCGAACATGTGCTTTGGGATAGTTATGTGCATAAACGCCGAATTGGATGAAAGCAGGATAGCGGATACAGTGAAATGCATGTCATCGGCACATCCTTTTATCAGGGCGCTTATATCACATGATGAAAAAGAAAACAGATTCTTTTATGATGTGAAGGATGTTTCTCAGGCAGAGATCTCCATCTGCTCCGTTAATGATCCGAATACAGATTCACCTGAGATCATAGATGAATTTGAAAGGATCACCTCAAGAGATCCTGACCTTTTTAAAGAAGGGATGTTAAAGATCTCTGTGTGGCCTTCGGGTGCAAAAACGATCGTACTGATGGTTTTCCATCATCTGCTTGCGGACGGGAGGGGCGCTCTGGAACTTTCCAAGGAGTTTGCGGATTATTATGTGCTTGGTAAACAGCCTGTATATGCGGAAGAAAAGCTTATATCGTCCGTAGCGGAATTTCCTGAGAACTCACGTCTTCCGTTTATCAGCAGATTGCTTGTGAACAGGGCTAACAGGCAGTGGAAAAAAGAGAATAAAAGACTATCCTTTGAAGATTACCACCGTTTTGCGGACGATCATATCAAAACCGATAAAGTAAAGCATAATCTGTCGGTTTTACAGATAAGTGAGACGAATGATATCGCAGAAAAGTGCAGGACAGAAGGCGTTACGGTAAACGATTATCTTCTGGCAAAGCTTTTTACCGAAGACAAGATCAAAAGGATCGTTATGGCAATGGATATCAGAAAAGCCTTAAAATGTTATAATCCCGGGGCGATGGGGAATTATTCCACTGCTTTTTCCGTTGAAATCAATAGTTTCGATGATGATATTTTTACGATGGCAAAGCAGGTCCATGAAAAAGTCCGTCAGATAACTGCCAGACCCTCATCTCTTTATCTGGTGCTGCAATGCTATGTGGCTCTTGATCCCGGAATGCTGGATGCCGCAATGATGGCGAGCAGGGGAAGGTTCGAGAGTAAGGCTGCCGGATTTATAGGCAAGAACTTCTTCCACATGGACAGATCGGAGGGATATAGCATCACTAATCTTGGAAAAACAGAGAGTGATGTAATAGAAGATGCATATTTTATCCCGCCTGCTTCGCCCGCAATGAAGAAAACATTGGGAGTGCTTACTCTTAACGGCAAAATGAGAATATGTACGAGCGAACGATGATAACGTATTTTTTTAGTATGATAAGAGCTGCGGGGCAGCTATTTAATAATTAATGCGCATAAATTCGCAGCTGCAAAATATCCGAGCGTATGCAAACGTATGCATACGCTCTTTTTTTGTACGCGAAAATTTGCCCGCATCTTGACCCATCAGGGTTTACATGATTCCATTTTGTGTTAAGGGGATAACCATAAAAACTATTAAAAGACTTTGTTTCATACAGAGTCTTTTTATTATTTTGCCTGATTTTCCTGTATAATTTAAACATGAGAATAATATTGATAATATGGAGATCAGACAGATTTTTGATAAACATTCTCAAATAACTGTGACATCCTCCCCCGCCTAAAGAGCGGGGGCTTCCCCTACCTCAGCGAGTTCGGTTCTCGTTCGATAGTACTAATGCACTAAGCATAAGCGAGCTAACCCCGTGTGTCCCACGGTTTTTATGATTTAAGGCTACGCTAATGCTATTCGCATGCCTTCGTTTCTTATATTTATTGCAGCATTTACATCTCTGTCATGGTGAGTTCCGCATTCGGGACAATCCCATGCTCTTACTGATAGATCTTTAGTTTCCTTATTTTTATAACCGCAGCAGGAACAAGTCTGACTGCTCGCAAAGAATCTATCTATCTTTACAAGCCTTTTGCCCTGTTCTTCCAGTTTGTACTTCAGGTAGGTTACAAACATTCCCCAGCCGTTATCTGAAACCGACTTGCCGAATTTAAGTGTCTGAGACATTGCTTGCATGTTAAGATCTTCTATACATACACAATCATAGGCATTGGCTATCTGTCTTGACTGTTTATGTAGAAAGTCCTTTCGTTGATTTGCAACTTTCTCATGCATTTTAGCAACCTTGATACGTTGTTTATCGCGGCTTTTAGAGCCTTTCTGCATAAGAGAAAGTTTTCTTTGTTCTCTTTTTAGCTTTTTCTCGGCTCGTCTGTAGTATCTGGGATAAGAAGGTTCATTGCCGTTGCTATCCTTGTACAGCTCGTGCATTGAAAAGTCAAGCCCTAAGAAGTCATGCAGTTCCTGTTCCTGTACTTGGTTTTCGTACTCATACAGAATACTTGCATAGTATTTTCCGCTTTGAGTCTGACTTACTGTCACAGACTTGAGAACATATTCATCAGGAATGTTCCTGTGCTGCTTAACTTTGACTTGTCCGACTTTAGGTAATTTTAAGTATCCATTGGATATGGCTATGTTACCATTGATACAAACAGTAGAATAGCTGTTCTTTTTACATTTTTTTGATTTGAACCTGGGATATCCTGTTTTAGGCTGTTTATAGAAGTTCTGAAACGCTGTATCTAGGTGTCGAAGCGACTGCTGCAATGATACGCTGTCCACTTCCCGTAAGAATGAGTATTTCTCCATTTTCTTAAGTTCAGCCATTTCTTTGGCACAAGCATTGTAACTTAAAGTTGTCTCATATTCTTTATACTGCTTGATTCTTTTGTATAACCAATAGTTATATACCAATCTCACACAGCCGAAGGTTTTGGCAAACAAAATCTTTTGCTCGTTATTTGGGTATATTCTGAATTTAAATGCTTTGTTTGCCATAGTGTTCACTCCTTTTATGGCTTTATGTTCGTTTATCAATTACTAATTACACTATTATTATACAAGAAAATTTATAAAAAATAAAAACAGGGCTTCATCCCACAGCTAAAGCAACGGGTGTTCTCGCCCTTCTAAAAAAATCTCCCCTCTTGTAAAGCAAGAATATGCTTTATTATTCAAATCCACTGTGTTTTAGCCACTCCATTTTATTCGACTGAATATTTTATCCTATGAGCATAGTGAAAATTCCGGTGAGTAAGAAGCGCAATTCATCTCCCACCTAAGAGGTGGGAGTATTCTTGCTTAAAGAGGATAAAAGGAGCAGACATTATAGAAAGAATTGAAAAAATGCCTCTTGAATATATCAGAGACTTGCTCAACGGAAAAAATAAACTGGAATGGACAACATAAAACAGCAAGCAAGAAAAATAACCGATAATTTGTCTTTTAAACGTTCCTCACACGAGGGGCGTTTTTTTTCATCATACAAGAATGGAAGATGTTGACTACAATTTGTTTTTTTGATATAATAATCAAGAAAATATTAAAAAGGAAAAATTATCTTCTGTTATAATAGTATAAAACTTGTTGTGTCACGCGGGACACAAATAAAATGTTCCCCATAAAAACCTTTTTTGCAGGGACGTTTTTATCGATAAAGATTTTCTTCTATAATTATCTTAGATCTATAAATTTTGATAATCGGAGTCGGAATCAACAGATCAATTTACAGTAAAGGAGAAAATTGAAATGCACTATTAATCATCAAAAGAAATCCCGAACTATATAAAATTTTTCTCAAAAAGAATAACAGCAACAATAAATAACACTGTGATATTCATATTATCCAGGGCGGCTTAACGCCCTTAAATCGAAACAATGCGTCGTAAACCGCTATAACTCGATAAGGTAATATCTCAGCAATGAGATCAAAATTCTACGCATAAAATCCGCGTAGACAGTGAACATAACTATATAAGAATGTGAGCTGTAAGTTATATAATGATGTTGGAGTATTGATGTGTCCTTCAAAAAAACTTAAGGAGTAATAAAAATGACTAAAGTAGTAAAATTAGCGTTAATAAGCAATGTAACCGATAAAGATGGAAACAAAGTTGAATACAATGAATTAAACAGATGCCTATGGGATCTTCAAAAAGAAACCAGGGACCTGAAAAATGCTGTAGTAAGAGAATGCTGGGAATGGTACGGATTCACCAACGATTATTATAAACTTAACGAAGAATATCCGAATGAAAGAGATTATCTGAAAAAGGTAAAGTCAGATGGAACGATTAAAGATTATGCTTTGGATGGATTTATATATGCTAAATACAGCAAAAAATACAATCTCCATTCAGGAAACTATTCACAAACATTAAGAGACGCCTGCGGAAGCTTTAAAAATAATCTCAAAGAAATATTAAGAGGAGATAAGAGCATTTTAAGTTATAGAGCCGATCAGCCTCTGGATATCAAGAAGACCTGTATCGGACTGGAATACGATAAGGACACAAATACTTATTATGTAACTCTTGTTCTGCTAAACAAAAATGGCGTCAAGCATTATAATATCAGTGATTTCAGATTTAAGATAACCGTAAAGGATAATTCAACAAGAATGATCCTTGAACGTTGTTTTGATGGAGTATACGGCATAAGCGCAAGTAAGCTTATCTGGAACAGAAAGAAGAGTCAGTGGTTTTTAAATCTCTGCTATTCATTCGATAAAGCAGAGGTAAAGGAACTTGACAAGAAAAAGATACTGGGAGTAAATCTCGGTGTTTACTACCCTTTATGCGCTTCAATATCCGGAGAAAAGGATAGACTAGCGATCTCCGGTGATGAAATAATCGAATTCAGGAAACGAATAGAGGCTAGAAGGACAGCTCTGAAGAAACAGGCTGCTGTGTGCGGAGATGGAAGGATAGGTCATGGTTATAAAACCAGGATGAAACCATTACAGAATGTCTCTGATAAGATAGCAAATTTCAGAGATACCTTTAATCACAAAGCAAGTAAAAAGCTAATTGATTTTGCAATCAAAAATGATTGTGGGATCATCCAGCTCGAAAATCTTAAAGGAGTAACAAAAAATTCAGAAGGATTCCTCAAAAACTGGTCTTTTTATGATCTTCAGAGTAAGATCGAAAATAAGGCGAAAGAAAGAGGGATAAAAGTTGTTTATATTGAACCTGCTTACACAAGCCTGAGATGCTCAAAATGCGGATGTATACACAAAGATAATCATCCGACCAGAGAGCAGTTTATCTGTCAAGAGTGTGGGTATAGGGTTCTGCATGATTACAATGCCAGCCAGAACATTGCTGTCAAGGATATAGACAAGATAATAAAAGCTGAACTTGAAAAGACGGAACCGGAAAAGAAAACAGAGGAAGAAATGCCAGAGAAGTAAGTTCACGTAAAATAATGTGATGATAATATTTTTAGGGCGACTTAACGTCCTAAAATCGAGGCGATTTTTAATGATTTTTGCTGTATGTTTTGGGGAAACATACATAGACTAATACCGCCTTGTTGTAGCTTATCTTCTTGCCTTAGATAATTAATGCTGAAAACATTATTAAGACATTTTTGATTTTGTGTAACAGGCGATTAATCCTGAATGCTGACTAAAGGCTGACAGGCAATAAAGCTGCGTTATCCGTTGTATGCAGAAGAATAAAAACGATCACAAAATTACTCTGAGAAAAAGGCTTTGTTTTAGTGACAGAGCCTTTTTTAGCAGCTGTATGTTTTGTGTCACGCGTGACACAAGCGAAAGATATTATCGATTTCACTTTTCTTGTATAATAACAACATAGATGTTATTGATAACTGGCGAAGATAAATAAGTTATCGAAGACACTAAATGATTATTATACGGAGGAATTCAAAATGAAAGAATTTAAAAATGCAAACAATGGAACATCTGAGAAAAACAACATAAACGGCACTATCATTTCAGATATAATTGTAACTATCTTTTCAAGCAAGAAGGAGAATAGTTCGTTAAATCAAGAAATGATAAAAAGGAGAGCGGAGATAATTGAAGATCTCGGTATTCACAGTGAGCCTTCAGGAGGAGATAACTTCTGGCTTTTCTATGAAAACTATAATTTTTCAAAGAAAGAACACGACAAAATAAAGGCTATAGTAGATAAGTACTCATCTGAACATTATTTTAATGAACTGGTGCATATAGATATGAACTGTCTTTATGATTATACCGAAAGTGGCACTATCACTCTGGGTACAAGAGTCAGAATATCTGATCCGTGCTATGATATGGATACCTGGTGTGCAGGAAGTCTTGAAAACGTTCTTCCGGGAACATATAACTGTTTTGTTCAGAAAACAGGAGAGGGAAGAGTTGCAGGGATCAAAATAGTTCACGAAGAATACGATCCTGAAGAATATGAACCTGATGAACTCCAAAACATCGACGTAGGAGTAGATTCAGGTGAATGTGGAATTTACGATGAAGAATATTTCGTAAAAAACTGTAAGGATGAAGAATGGTACGAATCCACATACGTGCTGAGAGATGGAATGCCTCTAGATGATAAAGCATTTATAAGCAGTTCTGGATACGGCGATGGAAGTTACGAATGCTTTGTTTCAAGAAATTCTGAAGATAAGATCGTTGCAATAAAAATAGTATTCATTGATTTTGAGGATGATGAGGAGGATTATTGATGAACTATAAAGAAGAAATCAGAGACCTGTTTGAAGTTCCCGATGATTACGTTCTAGTCCATTGCATAAGTTCTGACTTTGCTTTGGGTGCAGGGATCGCAAAGAAATTCGCTCAGATGGGAGTGAAAGAAAAACTTGTGAAAAACTATCCGAAGAACTGGGAAGGTCATGGATATATGATACCTGTCGGTCTTAAGGATAAAATGGTAGCAAATCTCATCACTAAAGAAAAGTATTGGATGAAACCCACCTATGATACACTCAGGGAAAGTCTTGAGAATTTAAAGAATTGGGTGATTGATGAAAATTATTTGCCTTGGGGAGATATACGGCCTATAGGAATTCAACGGAAGTTGGCTATGCCACTAATCGGCTGCGGATTGGATAAACTAAAATGGGATAATGTCAGACAGATCATAAAAGAAGTATTTGAGAACACTGATATAGAGATCCTTGTTTGTCTGTACAAATAGTCGCTTAAATATCCTTAAGAACAAACAATAAATATGCTATAGAAATGTACGGAGAAGTTCATTATGAAAGAATTTAATGTAACAATTATCGAAACGCTTAAAAGGACTGTAACAGTTGAAGCTGAGGACTTTTCAGGAGTTGAGTTTGAGACTCAGGAAGATAATACTGAAGCAGAAATAGAAACCGGATAAAGTACGCAAACTGATAGCTTATAGAAACAGTGTGGCGTCTCTCTTTTGTGGGGAGACGTTTTTTATGTTTGTGTCACGCGTGACAAAAACAGAATTCAATTTTTCCTTTTATGAGGTTTAAGAGTAAGCGCCAACCAAACCCAGCCCCTAAAGAGAAAAGCCGAGGCTTCCAATGAAACCTCGGCTTTGATTATTAGAGCCATCTACTTGTACTTTACTACCGGTTACTATACTTCTCTACCAACGGCTGTAACTCTACTTTACAGCCAATTACTTTACCTCACTGTAAGTTTGCTTACAGTATGGTGGAAGTGCCATGCTCCAAGGCATTACCGATTTAAGCTGTGTTTCAGTTGGATCCGCACCCCACTTGGGCAGGACGGTCAGCAGATAGAGCAGATACCCATAGACATCAAGCTCATTTCTTTTTGCTGTTTCGATGATGCTCATAACTGCTGCGCTTGCAGCGGCTCCTTTTTCCGTGTCGCTAAAAAGGAAATTCTTTCGGTTGATGACATAAGGCTTCACCGTTCTTTCGGCTAGATTATTTGTCATTTCTACATCGGGATTGTCAAGGAACAGGTACAGCTTCTTTTTCTGATTTTGGGCATAGGTAACTGCCTTAGCCAGGTTTGAACCTTGACTAGGGCGCAGAGTATTTATTATCTCATATGCCTTGTCGAGCAGAGGCTTTACTTTTTCCTGCCGCATTTCAAGTATCTGCTCCCTTGTGTATTCTGCCTCCTTAGCCGCTTGTTCATAGTCTGCTGCCTTGCTGATCAGTGCAACTATCTGCGCTGATGGACAGGTGGTATCTCCATCTGTTATGCAGTCGAAGAAGTATCTCCGGCAATGAGCCCAGCAGCCGGCACTCTCATAATCTCCGCTGCCATAGGACTTCATTCCGTCCGTTTGCACAACACCCGTGTATCCTTCAAGCAGCTTCTCGGCAGTTATCTTGCTGCGGCTGTCACGGTAATAGTACAAAGCGATCTTCTTTGATGCACTTGCCCCTGTGCAGATAACCCACATCTGGCATTTTTTCTTAGATGGCTTGCCGTCTATCTTCAATACCCTTGTTGGAGTCTCATCGGCATTCAAAACCGGTTCGAGGAATGAATACATACGCAGCATTCCGATGACCGGTTCAAACCATTTTGCACCCTTTATGACCCAGTTTGCAAGTGAAGTGCGGTTCAGATAAATGCCCCTCAGCTTCCAGTATTGCTCCTGTCGATACAGAGGTTCTCCGAGCTGATACTTTCTCTGCATTATATCCGCGACCAGCGACGGATCGGGCAGCCCCTTTTCGATGACAGCGGCAGGAGTCTTGTTCTCCGCTTTGATTATGTTGGACCTGATCCCATTCTTATCGCAGTTTCTGCACTTATAGACCTTGCGGTAGTATTCTATCTTGTAGATCTTTTCGGGAATGACCGCAAGCCTTGTTGTCAGATATTCTTCGGTATATTCTGTAAGAGCATCACCGCACACACCGCAGATAAGCTGATTCTCGGGCAGATCAAAAACGACCTTTTTGGTTTCAAGGTCTGTTCTTATCTCATTTCTGCCGCGGTGCTTTCCGGTCTTTGCAGACTTTCTCGTTATCTTTTCTTCGTTAGGTTCCGACAAAGCTAAATTTGACTGTTCTTCGGCTTCATTGAAAAATCCTTCAAATGAAAGCTGACCATCACATAGATATTTACCCTTTTCGCTTTTCTGACCAAACAGCATTTTATTGCGTTTAAGAACAAGCTCGGTAAGATGTTCTATTCGGAGGTCTTTGTCTTCATTTGATTTTTTTAATTCACTGTTTTCTTTTTCCAGTTCAGCTTTTTTCGATTCAAGTTCGGAACACTTTTTTGCGGCTTCTTCATATGCTTTTTTCAGTTCTTCGTATGTCATAAAAAGCGCTCCTTTTCTTGTTTTTTTCAGTGGTTCCCGATACTTTAATTATACCACAAACCGCCCGATTTTTCAAGAAAAAGAACGCTTTTCACTGCTTTCCGGGCAGAGAAATATTGTCAACATTTATGTGCAGATTTAGTGTTGGATATTCAGCATATATCCACACCACCGCTGATCTTTTTTATTGCTTTCGGCTGGTCGATAGACAGCCCCTGCATCAGCCATATGAATTGCTCTCTCGTAATATCCCTTACTTCCTGCTCATTGCGTGGCCAGTTGAAACGACCATTTTCAAGCCGTTTGTAGAACAGCAGAAAACCGTCACCCTCCCACAATAGTGCTTTCAGTCGATCCCTGCGCCTTCCGCAGAACAGGAACAGGCTATCCGAGAATAAGTCGAGATCAAACTTCCGCTGTACGATAGCAGCAAGGCCATCAATAGATTTTCTCATATCCGTATGCCCGCACACGATGTAGATATTGGCAGCTGACAGTTCTTTCAGCATTGGCTCAGTCCCCGAAGCAATGCGAGCACAATATCTCCGGATATATTCTGAGGCAGCTCGATCTCGATGCCGTTCTTGCGCATCATTATCTTATCCTCACAACTGCATTTCTTCACTGCATTCGCGATAACCGAATTGCTCGCATCCGAAACAGCAGCGGAAACACTTACCGGAACGATACTCTGATTTTCGCTTTCTTCGATAAGCTCGGTTCTGATCACATTCAACCTTTTGTAGTAGGTACTGATATTGATGCCGTTCTCATTGCACCATTCTTCGACTTTCTTTCCGCTGCTCTGACATTCCTGTACCATTGCCGCCCATTCTTTGTGACGCACCTGCTTTTTTATCTCGCGTATTCTTCCCATGATATCTTACTCCTTTCAGGTTTCGATTTGCCTTCAGAGTAATTATATCATTCTTTGCTAACTTTGTCATTGGCTGGGGGTGGTTGGCGGTTACGTTTAAGATGCAGAAAGACAGCTAATCTTACTCACTTAGCTGTCTTTCACTTAAGAATTATAGTATCTGACATTCTTAATTGAGGCTTACAGTTTACAAGACGAAGTATATGATCAGGACTTCCTGTATTTGGTAGCTCTTACGATATGGTATTACAATGAATATACATACCCTCGACCATGCACAACAGAATGTCTAGAAATGCCGCCTAACTCATGACTAAAGTCACGCGTTAGGCGGCAAAATCGTCAGGCGACCCTATATTTTAGATGCAAACCACATATTATCGGTTGTGATAAAACTTAAGAGATCAATGATTTTTTCTATTATAGTTTGATCATTATAATCTGAATAACTAAATTTGATTTGCAGGATTTCTACTTTTTCGGATACGACGTTTCTTTGGTCTGTAACTGATAATACGTTTACTCCAAGGTACTTGCTTTTTGTGTTATCATAAATAGAAAGATGCTTGTTGTCCATTATTATATGCTGGCTGTATGAATACGGATTTTCTCGTGTATTTACATAGATCCTGTCATCAGGATCACCTTGAAGATGAAAAACTTTTCTTTGAGTTTCCTTGGCGGTATTATAAAAGGATAGAGATGCACTTGAATTTGAAGAACATATTTTATAACAAACAACTTTTGAGTTGTCGTTGTGTAAAAACTGCATTTTTATTGCTTTTTGCAAGAATTCCGGTAAACAGAAGGTTATAAAACCACGGTGCAGACCATCGGAGTGGCTGCTAATGGAAACATCAACGAGATGATCCCGAGTGATCTCGCATTTATATTTGTTTGTATAGTACGGATAATTATCAGGTTCTAATTCGCTTGCTAAAGATGCGTAAAACGATTGATCTATAGTTGGGTTTTGAGCTTTTATGAGAACCGTTAAATCGTCCTTTAAAGATGCCCAGTCATTATGTTTATACGCAGGAGAAAATCTATAATTATTGATCGACATGTTATTACCTCTTCTTTTATCTTTTATATTTATATTATACTAGATTTTTTTCTATTAGAGAAATTTTTTTAGCCGTGCGTTTTTATCGCAGGAAATTTTCTGCTATTATATAGATGCATCCTAAAAAGAAGTGTGAGGATAAAATATAAAGAAAACGAAAGGACGATTATTATGAATTCCAAGACAAATAAACTTTTGACAAGCATTTTATCATTAACGATGATGCTTTCGATGACAACAGCCGTATCAGCTGAGGAAAATGATACAGAAGCGTATTTATACAGTTCTAAAGCTATTAATGCTAATTTTCCTGATGCTTCTGCAGAAAAGATAGACGTAACAGATATTTATCTTATGGATAGTGATGTAATGAGCTTCGGGCCGGTATATAATCCGGCTACTCTGAAAAACAACTCACCTACGTATTGTGGATTGAAAGTAAAACTGGCAAAGCAGGGTGATATAACTTTGAGCATGACGGCAGCATCAAAAAAAGTGTCGCTTCTTTTTGTGGATTCAAGTGGAATTGTTAGGGGAAGATATGATTATACAGGAAAAGCTAACGAGGTAGGTCAGATCAAACTGACAAAAGTGCCGGCAGGGAACTATTATGCCGTTATATACAACAAAGGAGTAACGTCAGACACAGTTCTTTCTGATCTGTTCATAAAATCCTCTGTTATCTTCGATATCACTGACACCGGTAAATTCAAGGCCACGACTGACTACTCAAAAAATGAGGCTGTTCCGGCATATAAATTCAAGTACAACGGTGTGGAACTTAAGGAAAATGTTGACTATAAGGTGCTCAGAACTTCCAGCAGCAACAAAAAGATCTCCGGAGGTATAGAATATTCTTTTACTGTTGAGATACAGGGCTTAGGAAACTATGTTGGTAAAACCTCCAGGACGTTCATAAACTCTGTAGATGATGAAAATAATAAGATCAATTTTATTGAATGTGAAGTAAGCGAACCGACGTATAAAGGCGAAAACCCTGTATTTGTTGTTAAACACAACGGTAAAATCCTTACTGAAAACAAAGATTATAAGATCGTAATAAATACATCAGATGTTACTAAGTCCGGAGTTACTTACAGAACCTATAACTGCACATTTATAGGTGTGGGAAATTATGCAGGAAGCTTCTCCTATAAAATAGAGAATCACAAAATTTCCGACACGACAAAGAAAAACATTTCCGCCTGCAGTATCACTCCGGTTTTCTCAAAAGGCGAATTCGTGAAGCTTATCGTTATGGATAACGGTAAAACACTTGCTCAAAACACAGATTACACTTACACAGTCACTAAAACCGGGGAAACTGAAAAAAATGGGATCACTACTATTAGCTATGAAATAGTAGTGTATGGCATCGGCTCATACATAGGTTCCTGTACGGCAAACGGAACTACACAGAAAAACGGCAAGATCGTTTTAAATTTCAGTGATTACAGCGTTGGAGACAAAGAGTATACCGGCAGACAGATAACTCCGAATCCCACATTGGTAATAACCGATAGAAACGGCAAGGAGATCACTCTGAAAAAGGATGAAGATTATACTATAACCTATGGTTCTAACACTGCAGTAGGTTTTCTTGCAGGTAATTTCACAATTAAAGGAATAGGAAACTATACAGGAACTTCGTATATCCGGTTCAATATTGTCCCCGCAAAAATCAATGAAATTAAAGGATCACCTATCAGCGTCGGTTATACCGGAAAAGCTGCAACTCCGTTCAATGATAAAATTCGCCTTTCTGATGGAAGAGCTGTACTTTATGGTATAGATTATACTGTAGAGTATTCTAACAACGTTAAGATCGGAACAGCTACGGCATTGATCAAGTTCAAGGGTAATTACCAGGGTACTGTAACAAAGACATTCAGCATAGTAGAAGGAACAACGTTGTCAAAGGGAGATGTTAACGGAGATGGAAAAATCAACATAACTGATATAACTCTTGCAGCAGCTCATATAAAAGGCAGAAAGATCATTGACTCAAAAGATGACTTGCTCAGAGTTGACGTAAACGAAGACGGAAAAGTGAATATTACTGATATTGTAGTGATAGCTGCGAATATAAAAGGGAAGAAAACTCTGAAATAGAAAAAACTTGCAACACATCTGTTCGTAATAGAATGGATGTGTTTTGCTTTTTCAAATTACAAATCAATGAAAGATTTCATCCGGAATGAAATTATCTTGATAAGTTTTCTTGTATAATTATTTTAGGTTTACGCTTATTGATAAAATGGAGTCGCAGACCGAATATTATAATACGGAGGAATAAAAATGTTAGACGTAAAATCGATCAAAGAAAAATATCTCCCGGGAACTAGAGTGAAGCTAATTCACATGGATGATCCATATCATCCTGTTCCGGATAATACCTGCGGTACTGTCACTGAAGTTGATGACGTTGGGACTGTTCACGCAAAATGGAACAACGGAAGCGGTCTAGGGATATGTCTTGAAGTAGATAAGGTAGAGATAATTGAAATACCATATGTAAGAAAGCTTTATAGAACAGGTAAAGATTCGATCTCCTGCTATCCCATCAATGAAGATTCTGTAGAAATTAAACCAAGCAGCGTATTTGATGATGAATTTGATATCATTGAAAATGACGAAGAAAAAGATTACGGATACACAGAAATTAGCTTTGTAGAAGGGAAGTATCGTGCAGATTGCTGGAAACACAGGCTTCCGCTCAAAGAATTTAGCACATACGAAGAAGCGGTAAATGAGCTGAGAGAATGCTGTAGTTATTGCAGCGGTGATGAAAATACAATAGAGGAAGCTATTAACGATCATCTCATTTGGTGGTGTTCTCACGTTTTTGTTGAGGATATAAAAATTAATAATATTCCTGTTTTTGATTTGTCTGATGGTGAGATCAAAAATCTGCTTGATCGTGGTTTTTCAGGTAACAGGATCTTTATTAGGAGGATATAATAAAAATGGGAAGTCTGCAAGGAAGAATGATATGCCCAAATTGCGGGACAAACACAACTTTTGTCACTACTGCTCATGTCACACAGGACTGGGAAGTTGACAGTGAAGGCGAATTTATAAGCGTAGTTAAGGAATGCTGTGATGTTATGCATCGCCCTGATGTTGATAATATCTGGACTTGTACAAAGTGCGGAGCTGAAGGAGTATATAACGAATCATAAAATAACTTGTTATTGTTCCGAATTGTCCGATGTAATCAAAAACTCGGTTTGAATCAATAGAATATAGTATTCAGTTAGACTGCCGCAGAAATGTGGCAGTTTTTTACTGTACTGTTCTTAATAAATATTTTTGCGTAAAAATCGAACTGTATATAAAAATTCCTAAAAAAAATATAAAGCGAGGCAATTTTTTTTATTTTCAATAATTTTCTTATATAATAAGAGTACAAAGCTTTCAAATAAACAACCAAACAATATTAAATCATGAAAGGAGAATTATGAATGAATAATTCTATCACAAGACTGAAAGCATCAGCAAAAACAACTCCTAAGAACCTTGCATGGGCAATCGTCTCTGCACTCAGCGGTAACAGTGAAAAAGTTGAGATAACAGCAGTTGGAGCCGCAGCAACAAACCAGGTAGTGAAGGCTTTAGCAATTGCTCGCGGAATGGCTATTACCAAGAATAGGGACGTTATCAGTAAAACGTCTTTTGCAACGCTGGAAATCGATTCTAAGCAGGTTACGGGTATAATGTTTGATTGTAGCTTCCAGTAATACTTTAAAAAACATCTTCATTATTATGGAGATGTTTTTTTATTGAAAGTAATTTTCTAGTATAATTATAGCAGAAAAATATACGAGATGCTTACATGTACTATATATAATTTTTATTTACCGACAAAACTTATATAATAAATACAAAGCATAGAAGGAGGACGAAAACATGCTCATCAATAAAGAATACATAAAAGCGTCATTATCTATCCTAAACAAATATAACGAAACGAGGGAGCAATAATATGCCTGATAACAGAAAATACGCAATTTACAGCCGCAAATTCAAATTCACCGGCAAAGGTGAGAGCATTGAAAACCAGATTGAGATATGCAGGCGGGCGTTGAAAAGCAAATATGATGTAGTTGATGAGGACATTGTGGAGTTCGAGGATGAGGGCTTTTCGGGTGGCAACACCAAGCGTCCAAAATTTCAGGAGATGATGGAGCGCTGCCGCAATGGTGAGTTTCAGTTGGTTATTTGCTACCGTCTTGACAGGATAAGCCGCAACACATCGGACTTTGTGAACACCTATGAGGAGCTGAAAGAACACAGCGTTTGTTTTCGTTCGGTCAGCGACAACATTGATGATACCTCGCCTATGGGCAGGGCTATGATGATGATAAGCTCGGTTTTTGCACAGCTGGAGCGTGACATTATTGCAGAGAGAATAACCGACAATATGCATGAGCTTGCCAAGTCGGGACGGTGGTTGGGCGGCAATCCGCCAACGGGTTACAGGAGTGCCGAGACCGTAGGCAGTATGACGGTTGATGGCAAGATACATAAGGCGAGAATGCTGGAGAAAAATCCCGAAGAGGCAGAGCTTGTCAGGCTGGTGTTCACTAAGTTTGTTGAACTGCGTTCTATTACTAAGGTGGAGACCTATCTGCTCAATAATGATTTCAAGTCGAAAAAGGGCAACACGCTTTCGAGGTTTGCCATTAAGACCATTCTGCAAAACCCTGTGTATGCCATTGCTGACGAGGATACATGGGTATATTTGAACGAAAAAGATATGCAGTTGTACAGTTCACACGATGACTTTGACGGCATTCACGGTATTATGGCGTACAACAAGACCATACAGAAAAAGGGGAGGTCAATGAAGCAGAAAGCTCCAAGCGAGTGGATAGTGGCTGTTGGCAAACACGAGGGCATTATCGAGGGCAAGCGCTGGGTAGAGGTACAGCATCTGCTTGAAAAGAACAGGGACAAGGCATACCGAAAGCCCAAGAGCAATACTGCACTTCTGTCGGGACTGCTGTTTTGTGCGTGCTGTGGAAGCTTTATGCGCCCAAAGCTTTCATCAAGGGTCAACAAGCAGGGCGAGAAGGTATATGATTACCTTTGCGAGCTCAAAGAAAGAAGTCACGGTCTCAAGTGCGATAATAAGCGAATTAACGGCAACGAGCTTGACCGTCAGATATGCGATGAGATAAAGCACCTGGGCGAGGACGATTCGGAGCTGATGAAACTGCTAAGAAATTCACAGAAGAGTTTGAATGAGACATTCGCTGATTTGCAGGCAGAAATCGACAGGCTGACTGAAAAGAAAACCGACGAGCAGTATCAAAGCCTTGCGGATATGCTGTCGTCATTCACTAAAACTATTGACACATTAGATGTTATGAAAAAGCGTGATGTTATACGCTGCTTGGTGCGTCGTGTTGAGTGGGACGGCGAGAATATCCACCTGTATCTTATGGGTGCAGAAAGCGGGGGGTACTGATGTGCTGCATTCAGAGCCGAAGTGCGAGTGTAGTAAATAGAAAATGGAATTGATTTAGAAAACGACTTGGTGGCGTTTCTGAAAGATATAGTCAAAAATGATCATGATTATATTTCTGAAGTTATAGCAGAGTCTCACAGTATTTTTTCTCTGAATGGGAACAGGAATGGAGACGAGGAGGATTATACATATCTTGAAGATGATTACAACTGAATCAAAAGTATAAAACAATGAAAGGAAATGAAAATTATGTCTGAAAACAAGAGCAACACAGAGAAGGTCAAGAACAAGGAAAGAGCTTCCGGCGTGTGGAGCGTAACAAACAAGGAGATCTCATTCACAAGAGAATGGCGCGGCCATAGGTTTACTGACAAGGAAGTAAAAGATCTTCTTGACGGTAAGGATATAACTATCAATGGCATCGTTTCTCAGAAAGACAAGTCCAAGTATGGAGTTACCGGCCATCTGGCAAATCTGGAATATAACGGAGTCAAATTTATAGGCTTCGATATGACCGGATTTGCCGGAAATAACAATGGAGAAAAAAAGGAAAAGGTATCCGGTGTATGGGCTGTTACAGGAGAAGAGATAACCTTTACGAGGGTTTGGAACGGTCATAGGTTCACCGATGAAGAGGTATCAAGCCTCTTAAACGGAGATACTATAGAAATCGAAAACCTTGTATCCAAAAACAACACGATTTATTCTGTAAAGGGAAAACTGACGGAACAGGAATACAACGGACATCCTTTTGTGGGCTTTGAAAAAGAGGAAACAGTTCCTGATTCATGGAGCGGACACACTTTCACCGATGAGGAAAAGATGATACTTGAAGCCGGCGGAGAGGTTGAAATTACTGACGCGGTTTCAAACAGAACAGGAAATAGTTTTTCCTGTACGGTGACATACGGTGAAAAAGAAGATGGCAAAAAGGGAATAATCGTTGATTTTGCTTAGAATACTGACTTTGTTTTACAGCCCTGCTTTTTGGCAGGGCTGTTATTATTGATCCCTTTTTTCTATTATAATACATTTAGGATTTAGTGTTGATAATTGGAGTCATACTAGATCATTTTTTTTACTTTATATCACATTTATTATCGAAGCAATTACGAAGGAGGACTCATTATGGGTTGGACAGGAACACATGCTAATTTTTACAAGAAAAAAGGATATCGCACAGTTGTTGACGTAAAGGCTGAATGTGACGACCTTTTTGCACATGATCACGGACGATTCAAGGTATTGAAATCAACAGTACTTGGCAGAGTATATTATGCAGCTGTGGCCATATGCAAGAAATGGCCTGAAGGCAGCAGCTATAAGCCTGAGGAGCTTGTCGAGATCCCTGAAAATGAAAGAAGAGTAGTCGGTTTTGTTATCTTAACGTCAGTAGACAACAATGAATGGTTCAATTTCAATTTTAAGGAGATGGAAGAAACCTGTGGCCCATGTGAGGATCATTGTCCGATGGGAATAATTAAGCTGCTCACTCCTACAACCAGTGAATATGCTAATGAATGGAGAGAAAGATGCAGAAAATACGCAGAAAGTAAAAAAACAGCCAATAACCCCTCAAAATTGCCGATAGGAACAAGGATTCGCTTTAAGGCTCCTAACGGGGAATATATAACCCTTGAAAAGCGTTCTCCTGCTTATCAGTTCAAGACACCATGGTGGTATGATGCCAGAAGCCATTCTTATTGTAGCAAAAAAAGATTACCTAAGGAATTTGAAATTTTAGTATAAAAAAACGGAGGAAATTAAAAATGTACAAGATCAAACTGATTTTCACAAACGGATTCGCTGAATATTACGGTAAATTCGACGACTATAATGAAGCTTGCAATAATGCATATAACCTCTTTGCAGAAAATTTGTATAGAGGAGTATACGATTTTAAAGTGATTTAGTTTTGTTGAGCCTCGCTTTTGCGGGGCTATTTTAATGATAACCTCCAACAGCACAAGAAAGTCCTTTCCCTTGCCTTTTGTAGTTTTAGATTTTGCTTTTATTCTGTTATTTTTTTATCTAAGCAGTACAAGTTTATCATGGGGGAATCTCGTAAATGGGTTTAGCTTATTCGCTACGATTCTCTAAGCAAAATTTGATATTGAAATACATCATAGTTTTATAAAATTCAATTCTCATCTTGTCACAAGATAAATCTAAATGGACAGGATCCATCATTTCTTCAATAGGATATTTTGTTATTGAATTTCTATAAATTGTATTATCTTCTGCTATTTCAAACTCATAATACATGCCGTCAATAAAATAAAACTTGCATTTACCATGCGGTATATTTGTAAACCATTCTGGAACAAGAATATTATCATTTACATAAGTTCCGGAACCAGTGTTTCTAAATGAATTATATTCTATTTTTTTGAGAGCAATAACATTGTAAAATGCATCAAACTCTATTTTATATCCAGTTTTTGCGATTTCAATGATTTGATAACGATAGTATGTTCTGTAATTTGTCATATGTATAACTTCTCCCAGCCCAAGTTCCATGCACTCCTTATCTTCTTCATAATAATAATCATTTATAAATTTATCTACTTCAGCTTTATCATCCGCTGCAGTAGACAACATATCATTTGAAAATAATACGTTGTCTTTTTTATCATCGGGTTTATTATCATTATAAACTATCTCGATTGCCTTTATGTCGGTCATTGAATACATAAAAGCTCCTTCGTTGATAAGCGCAGCGAGATGCCCAGATACTGCATGGAACAATTTTTCCAAATTGTCTGTATCTTTGAGATTATACTTTTCTACAAAGTTTTTAAATTTAAGTTTTGACTTAAATTCGTCCATACTCATTTCAAACGTCTCAATCAAAACGGATGTCAATCTATCTACGCCTTCTTCATCGATTAGATATCCCATAAAAAAATCAGAAGGATTGTTTTTTCCATCGCCTTTAGGCGTTGCATAATTTTTCACTGTATTATAATTCATTGTATTAAGTGGATGATCTTTTCCAGATAATAAATGATAGCATACGAAATCAATAATCTCGCCTTTATTTAGTTTGATTGGTGTATATTCTTTTGATTTGAAAAAAGATATGTTACGAATTTCATCATCATAATAACTCGTTGTGTATTTTTCGAATACGATCGATTCATCATATGCTAAAACACCTGACAGAATATAATATAAATCATACAAAACAACTTTTACATTATCTCTATTGCATCCATCTATTTTATGCATTTAATCACATCCTTAAAAATAACGATTGTATACCGGAGTAGGCCTGAGTAGTTTTGAGTAGTCGAAATTTCATTGTCAAAAAAAAGAATATCTGCTATGATACTGGTACAGAAACAATATATCGTCTTTCAGAATCATAAATCAAAATCATTATATCACAATCACATTTGATTTTCAAGTTGTAATAGGATGTTAAGCAATTTACAATATATTAACATGAAATGAGGAGCATGGTAAAATGAAAGAATTGACAGCACTGATATATAGTATTCGCCGATTTTATATAAAGGCGTTGCTTATTGACAGTAAAGACTTCTATTTTGAAGCTGATGGATTGGATGAGAAACAAAGCAGATATATAGCAGATAAACTTAATATGAAGTATTGGTTCAAGAATAACAAAACAATCTTTTCTACCACTATAGTTCCTGCTAATGTTCATATTCTTGATCAGAAGCTTGACAGCTATCTTTCAAGATTTATTATTGAGTTATGCATAGAAAACTGCCTTACTCGTCTTGAAAACTGCATAAACCAAAAAGTTAGGCCGCCAAATTGGGTAATTGCAGGAACCAAGTGTCTAAATATGGATAAGTCAAGCAAAGCGTATAAGATGCTTGAAATTGTTCTCAAGACATACCCGGAACTGAATGATGTTGATGGATATAAAGATTTTATTAATCGATTGTAGTTTTTTTATACTGGAAAATAAAATTAGTTAAAACTAAATAAGAAAGACAGAGGAGGATTGAAATGATGGTATTTATTATAATAATTATTATCATTATTATAGTGTCAAGTGTGATAATGGAGAATGTAAGAGAAAGAGAGGATTTAAAAAGACTTGAAACTGAATTTTACAAAAACAAGGCATTAGCTCAGAAAAAAAAAAGATCAAGACTGTGCTAATGGAAAACATATTTGTGATGGATCTGGAAATTGTAAAAATTGTGGAGCGTTTATTCCAGAAGATAATAAACATTTCTGTAAATGCTGGTGGCGTGGTGAAGTTCCATATTATGGACATCAGATTTGTGACGACTGCTGCAATCTGAGATTTTTGAAACGCTGAAGAGCAGTTTAAAATTATATGATGACAATATATTCAAAGTATTGGAGGTATTTTATTATGAGTACATACGACGGTACATTTCAGGGAAAGATAGCAAAAATAGTTGAACGTAACGATGGAAGTGGAAAGTGCGATATATACTATGGAGGACCTACCGGTGATGGTCCTGGTCACGGACATATTGTGGTTGATGGTTCGGACGCAGTACACTACTGGCGCGATTCAAACACATCACATTCTAACTATCTTCTCAATGATGCCAAGAAGAATCATACCAAAATCTAAGCAACTCTCAATTATTAAAAATAGGGCGATTAACTCATCGCCCTATTTCTGTTATCTCGTTTCATATTCAGACTCAGGATAATCCTTAGCCTTTTCCATTATCATTTTCGTCAAAGCCTTTTGATGAAAATAATTAATGGAATGCGATGTATTACAATAAAGAGCTTGAATGTGCATTTAACATAACTGAGGCTAACGGCAAGCCGGTAATAGCTTTTGAGGGAGAATCACATGGCGGTTATAAAAAAGACTATATAGAACAGATATTATTTGATCTTAACATTTATTGTGTTTGCTGAATTCTTCATATGATTTTTCTTAAGGTTCGCTCTGCGAACCTTTTTTTTATTACAGCTGTTTTTCTTTTATAATAAATACAGGAACACCTTTGATAAATGGAGTCAAAACAAATTGAGTAGTTCAGATAGGAGGATAAAAAATGATAAAATTTGGAATCACAGAAGCCGGCGATGCAGGCCTTGATTATAGTTGGGCTGACAAGCTTTTAGACGGCAATATAATAATCACCAAGCACTTAACTTCGAAAAACCAAAAACTTATTGAATTACTATTGAAAAACAGAGAGAAAATCATTCTGCATGTAACCTGTACAGGATACGGTGGTACAAAAATGGAGCCGTATGTTCCGAAGGCTCAAGAAGTATATTCCGGGGTTATGGAGCTTATTTCAAAAGGATTTCCTGAAAAACAGATAGTATTAAGAACTGACCCCATTATTCCAACTGAGGCAGGCTTAAAAAGAGTTGCCTGGGTATGGGAGTTATTTTTTGATGCAAATATTGATAGAGTTAGGTATTCAGTCATAGACATGTACCCTCATACTAAAGAACGGATCAGAGCTGTATTTGGAAAAGTTCCTTTTGAGAGCTTTAAAGCTCCTGAATATATGCTCAATAATGTAAGAAATTATATTGAGAGGTATTCAATGTTCTTTGATTTTGAAGCTTGTGCAGAGGATCTTCCGGGCAAAACAGGTTGTATCAGCAAAAAAGATTACGAAATACTCGGACTTAATACATTTTATATAAAAGAAGGTGGCTTTCAGAGAAAAGGATGCCTTTGCTGCGCAGGGAAGACAGAATTGCTCACTCATAAGAAAAGATGTCCTTCTGGATGCCTGTATTGCTACTGGAAAGATTAGAGCTAAATGAGAAAAACTTTTCAGCAGCGAAAGACTCTTAAATCATTACAAAAAGAACGACCTTGAATTCGGAGATAAAGAAAATGGAAACGAAGTTCAGTTTGCTGGATTGTGGGTATGCAGGAAAAGAGGCTGATAGCCGTCTGTTGAGGACGGCTATCAGTATTCAAGCGTGTTAGGTTGCTAAGATAAACCAAATCAGAATTTATAAGTGAAGGAGGTTCGCTGCCACTCTGAACTATTCAGAACTTCTCCTGCATTTTTACCTAAAACACATTACTCAATCATAATATGTATCAAAAATATTATTTGGACTATAATTTGTGGTAAGGCTTGCACACTCGACAAGCCTTCTTTTAATTATATTGACCGTAGTTTTCAATTATAATTACTATAGGATCTAATTATTGATAACTGGAGTTGTTTAATAATTGGATTACTTTTTTATATACGGAGGAATTATTATGCCGAACTGGTGTAGCACAGATTTTCGTTTTCACGGAAATAAAGAACAAATTGAAACACTTCACAGTAAAATTACAGAATGGACTTCATCCTCAACGATGAAAACGGATTTTGGAGATCCGTGGCTTGGAAACATATTAATCGGTGCCGGATTCAAAGATAGGATCGATAATGGAGACTCGTCAAAAAATGTAAGATGCCGGGGTACAGTTACTGAGATCGGTGATATAACAAGCAGTAATAATGACGATTATTGTTTTGATGTATATACTGAAACAGCATGGGTACCTATGGGCAAAATGTGGGAACTTGTAATCAAAGCGTTAAATCTAACTTCTGTAGGATTTTCATTCATGGCTGAAGAAGGCGGATGCGATATCTATTGGAAATATGACCCACATAATTACAGAGATTTTTTATACGAAGAGATATATATTGATGCTTACGGTGATGATGATATAGAAGATATCGGCGGTTACAGTACAAAAGAAGAAGCTATAGCGATACTAAATGAATTCTTCAAATCAACATTCAATAAACTCGAAGATTTTTATCCTCTTTGTGAGGAATATGAAGAAGATCATGAAGATAGCTTTATAAGTATTCATGAGTTTGAAAAATGCGACAAGCTGTATGACTAGGAGGAAAAATATAATGAAGTATCATATTTACGTTTCAGATAACTACGATGCAGAAGATGCAGTAGATTTCTATGTGGAAAGTGAAGATTCACCAGAGTGTATTGTTAAAGCAGTTGCGTTAAAAACAATAGAAGATAATGATCTGTCAGAAGATAATATTGAAAGCATCTCATTCAATGCTATGGAGAATCATTATGGAGTTCTAATTCAGTGTCATGATTATCATATAATGGTGTGGCTGGCTGACGGAAACATTCCCACAATAACAATCGAACAAAAATTTCTTAATATTGCAAAAAACATTCCTTCTGATGTCCGTTATGATTCAGATAATGATAAAAAACAGCTCAAAAAAATGCTGGATGAAATTTACAAATAATAAAGAGGAGTAAATTACATGATTACAATTACTACACATAAAGAAGGTTTTATGCTTCAAAGGCCCGGTACACCGAAAATGTTCTTGTCATACAGCGATGCGCTTACTCTTTCTCAGGCTGTAGATAGAATGTACCATATCGAAGATGTAAAAACCAAGCTGGAAGAAATAAACGAGTCAGAAATAACAGAAGATGATATCGATAAGATCTGTGATGAATATGAACGCAGACTAGAAGATGATGATTCATGGAACTTTATGCTTCGCGATGTTATTTCAGAATTCAAAAAAACAAGTAAATGTAATAATACAGTAAAATAAACTTCCCATAATTATATTGGATTATGAGAAACAGGAGGATAATATGAACTATAAAATTTTTCAGATGAAATATTCAAATAAAACACGAGGTGCTGTTTTTTCATGTTATGAAACAGCAAAAAAAGAGAAGCCGGATCTGTCAATAAAGGATTATGACATGGTTTATTCCGGTAAAACCGATTTATCTGGCAGTGACAGCTATGCGCTCAACGAACTGTATAACGTATTCAATATCAGACATCCGAAAGATTTCAAAGGACGCAGTATGAGTGTTTCTGACGTCATTGATCTTGAGGGAAGACTGTACTATGTTGATACCTTTGGATTCAAGAGAATAAATATTGATTTTAAGCTTATCAAAAAGGAGAACTAGATAATGTATGATACGAAAGATATAAGAACTTGCAGTGAAGATGAAAAATTAACTCAGCTTGCTGAGTTAAAAGGTCAGCTTATCGACATCTTCGAAGAATTTCTTGATAGCAAAGGAGTTATCATCCCTAATCCTGAAAGAGACGAAGATGAAGACCTTGATCCAGAGGAAAGTGCTAATATTTACGGAAGTGATTACGATGAATTGTCTGATAGACTTATGGAAACTATCGAGAATTGGGGGTTGTTAAAGCCTGAAATAACTGTAGATACATTTGCGGGGCAGCTTGTGGCTTATGCAGGCAAAGATCTGGATAATCCTTCCGTGGGGATCTGCTATAGACCGCAAAGTGGCGGTGAAATAGATTTGGCAATGGCAGAAACTCAGGGGGAAGATCTTCGTAAAAATACCAATGTAGGCAAAAAAGATGTTGTACTGTATAAATGGGAAGACCCTTTTTTGGAAGACTACACATCAAAATCAGTTTTTCACGAAAAAGACATCGAACGAGAGCTCTTGAGTAACCTCTAAAATTATAAAAGTAATTTTGTTCTCCCTGTTTTTCAATAAACGGGGAGTTTTTATTTATTTGGATTTTCAGATATAATTGTTATAGAGTGTATCATTGATAACTTGGATTTTAACATAGTCAGGAGGAGTATTTATGGCAAATATATAGGAAAATACAGATGATCAACTATACGAATCTGATAAATGCAATAAAGTTAATTATTACCGAAAGGAGAAATATGATGAATAAAACTATAATTGTAATAAATGGCAAAGGCGGCTGTGGGAAAGATACGCTTTGCAATTTTGCTTCGGAAAAGTATCCAACAATAAACGTGTCATCCATTGATCCCATGAAGAAAATGGCTGAGATAATCGGATGGAACGGAAGTAAAACTCTTGAAGACAGAAAATTCCTTGCTGATCTGAAATCTCTTGTAACACGTTATAACGACGGTGCCAACGAGTATATTCTGAAAAAAGCAGAAGAATTTGCTGGCTTACCGGAATATAAGGTCATGTTCGTTCATATTCGAGAACCCGAAATGATAGAACATTTCAAAGAAACTGTAAAACATCGTGTATGCGGCATTACTGTTGTCACTCTTCTGGTCAGCAGGAACGAAAAGGATTATCTTGTTTTCGGAAACAGAGCTGATGATGAGGTAAATAAATATAATTATGATCATGTATTTGAAAATAACGATGACCTTTATAGCACAAAAGAGTCTTTCCTTAAATTCCTTGATTCGGTTCTGACTGAGTAATCATTTTCTCCCTTCTTTTTTTTCTAGGAGGGAGATTTTATTTGTAATTATTTTCTTGTAAAATAACAATAGTGAACATTCACTGATAGTTGGAGATCAAACAAACTATTACGAGGAGGATAATTATGGATAATATCAACGTAGTTAAAACACTGCATTTATGGGAGAAAATCAACGCATCATTCAAAGGTAAGGTCTTTTACATAAAAGACGTATACGAAAAATTTACCGAAGAAAAAAGAGATTCTATCAGAGGGCGAATATATGAGCATCTGGGGAAGAAATTCCAAAGAATGTATTAAAAAAATCATTCAAAGACTTGGCCTTTCCGATTGTTCAGTAATCTCTTCTGCAGTAATAGCATAAAAAACGGGACTGTTGCTAGGTGGCAACAGTCCCGTTTTATTTATCAGAATTGGTTCAGTTTTGAACTTTCACCTTATAGTTACAGTACCAGAATGTTTGATAGCGTTTGCGGTATCCCACTTGCCGTTAACTCTCGCTGCGATAGCTACTTTGTAGGTTTTGCCGGGGGTGAGGTTCTTAGGAGAAGTATATACAGTGCCTGTTATGTTCTGCGCCTGTACTCTCCACTTTCCAGCCAGGTATACAGCAATGCCGTATCTGTCAGCACCTTCTACCTTATCCCATGAAAATCTTACCTGGTGATATTCCTTGCTGTATTCTACCTTGATGTTTGTGGGGTAGGTGAGTGTATTTTCTGTATCGGTACCAAAAAGTTTGTAGGTGTTTTTCCCTTCATTTTCGATAACGGCATATTCTCCGTCGCCGCTGATGATAGTTTTAGGATCATTCGCATTTACCCAACCGATGTCGTTGTGGAGTGTAGCTCCTCTTGGTATGCCGGAAAATCTCTCGCCGAGAGTGAGTTTTTTCAAGCCTGAACAACGCTCGAACATATAACCCATACGAGTATCCTTGCTTGGAGCAAAGCTGCTCAGATCAAGGTCAGTAAGACTTGAACACTCGGAGAACATACCACTCATATCTGTAACGTTGCTTATATCAAAGCTGCTTACATCAAGTGTAGTAAGGTTCGTACATCTTCTGAACATACTGTTCGTATCAGTTAAACTACTTGTATCAAAACCACTCAGATCCAGTGATGTTAAGCCGGAAGAAGCATCAAACATACAGCTCATACATTTTACGTTGCTTGTATCAAAACTGCTCAGATCCAGCGTGGTCATGCTGGAAAGATGACTGAACATCCCATCCATATATATGACGTTACTTGTGTCAAACCCACTTAAATTCAGCTCAGAAATTTTAAAACACTGGGCAAACATATTATCCATACCTTTTACATTGCTTGTATCAAAATTACTCAGATCCAATGATGTTATAGCGGAACAACCAGCGAACATATAGCCCATATCGGTAACTTTGCCTGTATCTAAACCACCTATATCAAGTTCAGTAAGTCTATTACAATATGATAGCATACCACGCATATTCGTTACATTACTTGTGTCAAATCCGCTCAGATCAAGCGATGTCAGATTGTCACAACTTGAAAACATAAACTGCATATCTTTTACCTTGCTTGTGTCAAATGAACTCAGATCAAGCGCAGACAGAAGAGTGCAGCCCATGAACATATAAGACATATCTGTAACATTGCTTGTATCAAATCCGCTTATATCAAGTGTTGTCGAAGAACAGCTTGCAAACATATAGCTCATATTTGTTACATTACTTGTATCAAATGAACTTAAATTAAATGAAGCCAACTTTTGACAGTAATTGAACATATTTGACATATCTGTTACGCTGCTTGTATCAAATCCACTTACATCAATGTAAGCTAGCTTTGAACAACTGTAGAACATTTGCTTCATGTTTGTGACATTGCTCGTATCTGCTTGTGAAAGATCAATAGACGTACAAGAAACATACCTGTAAAACAGATTACTACAGTCTTCTGGAAAAATTGTTCCTTCCTCTGCCACAATAGACTTTACTTTGAATTTAGAGCTGAAATTTCTCAGAGCATCAGCATCTATCTCTCCCCTGAGAGTAAGTGTACCTGTTGTTTCATCGAAAGAATAGCAGCTTATATTTGCCTCAGCAGCTTGTGCGGTTATGCTCTGTGTAATAACAGGCGCACCATAGCTGACAATACCTGCCACCATACAAAGCGACATCACTACTGCCAAAACTTTTTTCATCTTCATAAATTTAGCCTCCTAAAATTAAATTAGATTAAATACATTAATATATTTAACTGTTCTAGTTATTGTAACATACTTTTCTATAACTGTCAATAGGATTTTTGTTCTTATATCATGCTTTGGATAGCAAAAATTGTAAAGATTGAAATTAAGGCTTTTTCTGCTTTACATCTTAATATATTGTAGTGCTTTTCGAGTGCCAAAAAGAGGCTGTCCTTAATTCGACAACCTCTTTTTGCTTGAAGGATCAAATAAAATTGAAAGTTTCTTTGATAGCTTTTTCAGGATCATAATTTTTACGTAACGATAACTCTGTTACATCCTTTATAAAGTATGATTGAGCATCTAGGTCAGTAAGATCGTATTTTTGAGATAATTGTTCTATTCTGTAAAAGATGGAATTTTTTAAATCATTTCTTATCAGCTGATAGAATTGTTTAGCTCCGAATTTTTTTATGAACTCATCCGGATCTTTTGCATCCCGGATGCTAATCACGTATACTGTAAATCCGACGCCTTCAAGTATGTCTATTGCTTTCTCAGTTGCTGCTATCCCGGCATCATCATTATCATAACATATAATTATTTCGTCTGAATAACGCTTTAGCAATAAAGCCTGTTTGGTTGTAAGAGCTGTCCCACAGCTCGCCACGGCGGTTCTGAAGCCTGCCTGATGCATTGATATCACATCGAGATTACCTTCACATAATATCGGTGTTTCACCTTTACTTATGTTTTTTACGGCATAGTTCAGAGAAAACAAGAAGTTGTTTTTGGTATAGCATGGTGTGTTTTTGATATTTAGATACTTAAAATTGTTATCACCATCTAGTTTTCTGCCACCAAATCCGATGATATTTCCGTTTATATCTATAAAAGGGAACATAGCTCTGTTATTAAAAAAATCAATGATCTCATCGTTTTTGGATACTGTAACCAGTGAGCTTTGAAGAAGCTGTTCGATCGTGTATCCTAATCCAAGCATATGTTCTTTTAGTGATGTGAAATTTCCATCTGCATAACCCATTCTGTAATTACATATGGTCTCTGTTGTAAGACCTCTTTTATTTATAAGATAATCCAGGCATACATTTTCCTTTTTTGAAAATAACCTTTCAAAAAAGAATTTTGCAGCTTCGTAATTCAACTCATAAAAAGTTTTTAAATCGCAGGATTTGGTATGTATCACATGATTTTTCTTTCCAACGGCATCTTTGTAATGGATCTTATTTTCATTCATGAATCTCGCCTGATCTCCATTTTTGCCGCAGTTAAAACAATGATAGCAGTTTTCTTTTTCAAAAACGTATAGCTGTATAGTTTCGCAAAAAGGGCATTTCCCGCGGTATAGCCCATTCCCGATGTGCTTAAGTGATGTTTTTACGGAAATTATTTTGAGAATACTGTTATTTTTCATTTATATCATTTCTCCTTTGTTTAAGAGTGGATCCTTCAAATTTTTCGCTCCAATTTTTCAATTTTATCTTTCGATTAAATTATATCAGAAAATAATAAATGATAAAAAATAAAAAAAGCTTGTTTTTATCTGAGTGAATTTTCTTCTACAATATAATCAGAGATAACGATTGATAACTGGAGATCATTAATTGTTGCTCTATATCGATGTTCTAAACCCTCCAACTATCGATATTAACTACCGTTTCAAGGCTATAATAAATTATTAAGCCATTATCATATATCTTACTACTCTATAATTTCCTTTTAGGAATGTACATATACTTATCGAACCACTTATCAAATCTCTTTTTCAATTTCCTTCCTTATTCTCACAGTGATTCTCACCTCATTGTCACTGTGTAATATATTCCACTTATCATATTATTTATCAAATTTTTACGGAGCATGTACCCGGCGCTGTTGTGTACATGCTCCCGAAAGGAGTATTTTACATATGAATGTCACATTTCTTACTAAAACAATAGACGATAGATTTTCGATATTGGAGCTCGGCAGTAATGTCGAGTCAATGAAGAGTCTTTTAAAGGCTCATGTCAAGCGTTTTCTGGACAAGAAAGCAAACGTAACATCAATAGAACCTGCAATGCACTCATCAGAGGATATGGGTTCTGTCATAACATTTTCTGATAATAAGGGAAAAGAGCATACAGCTCGATTTACTTTGTTATCGGGAGATGCAGATGAATTTTTCAAACACTGAGCAACAATAAGAGGCTGTTGCACCCGCAGCAGCCTCTTAACTTTTGTCTAAAAATATTCAAATTGTCACGTTATGTAATGATGAGACCAAACTCAAGACGCACTTACCCAAGTCATGACGTATGTCGTTTTTTTGACTGTATTTGAATAACGTACAACCCTTTCGTTGGTTTGATGTTTATTGTAATTACATCATACCACAAAACCAAGAGCTTAGCTCCTCCTTTTGAGGTCGCTAAGCTCTTTTCTTTCTGGGGAGTGCAATAGTCCCTTAAACACTATAAAGAATTATACAAGCAAACCTAATGCTGAAAGATCGGTTTGATCTATCTTACCATCACCATTCATATCAAACATATAAATGTTCTCTATTTTTGGGTTTCTTTTTGAAAGATAGTCTCTGAGAAGATTATAATCAGATTTGTTGACATAACCGTCGCAGTTACCATCACCGTGTTTTATGTTACATTTTGGAATACTAGAATAGCTCTTATTTTTACAGTACAATTCACCAAAGTTGTATGTATTCCACGACCTATGGTTTTTCTGTTCAGATTTAGTAAACTGATCATCTCTCAAAAACCAATTATAATTCCATTTTGTACCTGTTCTATCATCTGGATCGTCATTCCATGTTACATCAAGGTGATAATAATTGTTACCAAGTTTTACAATGTTCCATGCATGACTGCCGCTGGAAACAACCAATGTCTCTATATCAATACTTTGAGCTAAAAGAGCAAAACCTTGTGCATACCCAGCACATACAGTATTATCGTCCAAATAAACTGAATAATCAGCGTGGTTGTCAAGAGAATTGCCTTCTCTATCATAATATACTTTTTGACATATCCAATCATTAAGTGCTTTAACTCTTTCATAATCATCATGACAGCCGGCGGTTAAAAATTCCGCTGTGGTCCTTATCTGGCGTTTCATCACGTCATCGATCATAAGTATATCTCCGACATTTAAACTAGAAAACATTTTTTTAAACTTTGGATTTATATCATATCCCAGTGAAACATCTTCAAAATTAATTGTTCTCCATTGATTGCATCCAACAAAAGCTCTTCCCATGATCTTTGTGGTGTTAAGGTTACAATTGATATTCCTTAATGATACACAGTTTTCAAAACATCCTTCCTGAACCTCTTTAACTTTTGAAGGAATATTAATATTTGTCAAAGATGTGCAACCGGAAAAACATCCTCCTAAAAACTCCAATTTGCTAGGTAGTGTTATGTATTTTAATGATGAACAGTTTGCAAAAACATCACCATTTATTCTTTTTAATGCTGAACCGTTACCAAATGATACGGTTGTAAGCTTTTTGCAATTCATAAATGCATTGTGTTCAATAACTTCGATGTAAGCAGGAATAAATACAGATTCCACATTACTATCTTGGAAAGCTCCATAGTTGATTCCTACTACCTGAGCCTTATCAATTGTAAAAGATTTGTTGTTAAAATCTTTTACAGAGCCACTTACAGTCGTCGGAAGACTAACATAGGGGCAATTATTCTTATTCTTGGGTGTGAACTGACATATATAAACCTTTGGATCTGTATAAGTCATTTTACTGGTATCTTTTCTTGAATATTGGCTTTTTTCGCCGTGATAAAGAGCGAATTTCCATGTACCATATGTATCAGTACAATAAAAGGTTTCGTACTGATCAACAGAGATGGCTTCTGCTGTAATTGAAGCAGGAAAAACATAGGAAATGTTTGAAGCAATTGGAGAACTGAAAACAGTCCCTGTAAACGTGAGTACAACAGCGGCTGCTGTTGATGCAATTCTTTTGAATGAACTCATTGAGTAAACTCCTTTTATTTATATTATCAATAACGCAGCTATCAATGATAGTTACGTGATGACCATTGGTGGCATATTAAGTTCTGATTCAATCTCTTCTGCAGTTACAAGTGCAGCAGTAACAGAAAAAATTTTGGTATATGACTTCATTTTACCACTCCTAATTTAGTTGAAATAAAATGTTATTAATCATGCGCATAATCATATCCATATTCTATATGCTATTAGGCTTTATACGTAAAAGCTAATAGTTTATAGATTAACAACTATTAGCTATTATACATTAGTTTCCACTATTTGTCAATACACTTGCTTTTAATTCGGCACATTGAACTTTATTTATTTAATAAATAAGTAAAAAGCAGAACCACTGCACAATACAGCTCGTTTGATCAACGGTCCTCAGAAGAAAAACAAAACCGCACCCGAAATCATTTCCAAGTGCGGTAATAGTAAATATGATATCTGATTATATGATATGGCAATGGCGGGCAATATACGAATCGACCAGCCGCTCAATAGTTGTCAGCGCTTCCTGTTTCTTTTCCGGCTGACGATCGGACATATGGATCAGTAAGGTGGTCGGCGCTGTATATTCCATTGCAAAGATCTCGGGATCTCCCTTTATCATGACACCCTCATCCATCAATCTTTTAAAGAGCTTGGTGTATAGAGTGGTGATCTTAGTGAGATGATGTTCGGTAGTATGTTCTGCAAGATCTTTGCTTCGAAACTGTTCAATGGACAGCACCCTGCGCATCTTTGTTATAACTTCGCTATCGAGCGTAAACATAACAGAATGCATGGTAAATTCTTTCAGTTCTTTTCCGGAATGTACATTTTCTGCTTCACTAAGAAACCTTTCCATTCCGGCATTGTATTCTTCGTCAGTTTTTTCTCCAAGCGCACGGAACAGATCGGCTTTTCCTTTCAAATACTTGTAGATAGATGGACCTTTGATGCCAACACGTGCTGCAATATCATCTATTGTCGTTCCATCATAACCTTTTACCGAGAAAAGATCCAACGCAGCTGCCAGTATCCTTTCTCTTGTGTTTCCTTTTTGCATAGTTCTCTCCCTTCTCTATAGATTCGTAATTTAGCTAACGCCTAATCTATTGTAGCAATTATACTCTACCTTGCGCCAATTGTCAATAGGTTCGCGACTGTTTTGATAAATCGCACGAACAGGATATTCTACAAATCGTAAAAGGGGGTAAAACGCACAAGAATTATACCGTTAATCCAAGTCTGATCAATACATGCAGGAGCATTCAACTTATTTTGATACGTGTACTTTTCGGTCGTGCATTTGATAGACGAGGAGATGTCATTATCATTTCAAGGTTTCGGGACTTCGCCGCTGATCAACCATTGTCGATGCCCAGTATAATGGAAAGGGCGTTTTTTAAAACTCAACAGCCTCTTTTATCTCTCCTAATTTTCAATTATAATTTTAGTAGTGATATGATTTGATAATTTGGAGCATTTCATATCCAAAAAATTATAGAAAGAAAGGTTATAAAAAATGAATATAAGCAGTACATACAGAAAACTGATTAAGAGAGGGCAGGTGTATTTTGCTGACCTCGGTGACGGAATAGGCTCTGAAATGGCAGGTGTAAGACCTGTTATCATTATCCAGAATAATATGGGAAATAAGTATTCTCCTACTGTAACGGTAGTACCTATTACGTCTAAATTCAAAGATCTGAATCAGCCCACACACTTCTTAGTACAGGCAGGAACAGCCAATCTTAATAAAGACAGCGTGATCCTTGCCGAAAGTATAAGAACTATTTCAAAAGAACGCCTGAGATACTATATTGGAGATCTTAATGATAACTTCATGAAGCAAATAAGCAATACAGTAAAGATCCAATTAGGCCTGAATTAAGGAGAAAATAATGATGGTAAGAGGAATTTACAAAGGTGGATTCATTTCAAGACAGGATGCAGCTGAGGGAAAATATTATTGTCCAAAATGCAAAAGACCGTTGTACATAACAAAGACCCCGGGTTATTTCGGACAATGCTTTCACTGTGATGAAGATTTCTACATGATAGAAGCTCTGTCGGAAGGAAATGAATGCGGCGTTATGGTAGGCAGGCCCTTAAACGGAATAACTGTTAATGGTGGGATCGAGTACTTGCTTAACAGCGAAAATAAGAGGATGATATTCGATTCCCCCGAAGACGCAAAGAATTATTTAATTCAAAACGGAGTGTCTAAAGTAGCTGCTGAGTTATTCTACTATATAGACGCGGCTATGCAGACTGAGATCGAAAACACCGATCAGTAAAGAAAAGGAGCGGTTGTTAAGTAATCAAATGAGTTGACAAATGTGATTAAATGTGTTGAAATAAACTCAAAGGAGTATATTATTATGAATACATCAAATATCACAAATTACAAACCAAAAGATTTTGCCGAATTGTTAGGTGTTTCAGTAAAAACACTTCAACGATGGGACAGAGAAGGCATATTAAAAGCAAACCGAACCCCAACTGACAGGCGTTATTACACTTACGACCAATATCTTCAGTTTAAAGGTATAAATACAGAAAACGATAATCGTCAGATCGTTATTTATGCCAGAGTGTCTACGAGAAATCAAAAAGATGACTTACAAAATCAAGTATCCTTTTTACGACAGTTCTGTAATGCTAAAGGCATTAGTGTAGACCAATGTATTGAAGATTATGGAAGTGGTTTAAATTATAACCGTAAAAAGTGGAATGAACTATTAGATGAGGTGATGGAACAAAAAATCAAAACTATCATAGTCACACATAAAGATAGATTTATCAGGTTTGGCTATGACTGGTTTGAAAAATTCTGCATGAAGTTTAATACAACTATTGTGGTGGTAAACAATGAAGAATTATCGCCACAAGAAGAACTCGTGCAGGACATTGTTTCAATTCTTCATGTATTTTCTTGCAGGTTGTACGGACTTCGTAAGTATAAGAAACAAATAGAAGGGGATGAGGAAATTGCTAAAGAGCTTCAAGACGGAAATTAGTCCAACATTGGAACAGAAAGCTAAAATCAATAAGACTATTGGAACTTGCAGATACGTTTATAACTTTTATCTTACTCATAACAAAGAACTTTACGATAAAGGCGAAAAGTTCATGAGTGGAAAGAGTTTTTAGCGTCTGGCTAAATAACGAATATCTTCCAAATAATCCAGATAAACTATGGATTAAGGAAGTAAGTTCTAAATCTGTAAAGAAATCTATTGAAGATGGATGTGCTGCTTTTACAAAATTTTTTAAGCATCAAAGCGGTTATCCCAACTATAAGAAAAAGGATAAATCTGATGTGAAAATGTATTTTGTAAAGAATAATCCAAAAGATTGTGCTTGTGAAAGACATAGAATAAATATCCCTACTCTTGGTTGGGTAAAACTTAAAGAAAAAGGGTTATATACCAACAACTAAAGATGGTTGGAAAATCAAAAGCGGTACAGTTTCTAAAAAAGCAGGAAGATATTATGTATCTGCACTTGTAGAAATACCTGACAACAAAAATCACCAAAAACAGCAGCGAAGGTATCGGTATTGATTTAGGATTAAAGGGATTTAGCGATTATTTCTAATGGTAAAAACATTCAAGAATATCAACAAGTCTGGCAAAGTTAAGAAACTTGAAAAAACAATTACGAAGAGAGCAAAGATGTCTTTCTCGCAAATATGAAAATTTAAAGAAAGGAGAGTCCACTCAAAAAAAATATACAAAAAACAAAAGCTCAAAGTACAGAAACTTTATCATAGGATAGATAATATCCGTACTGACTACATCAATAAGACAATCGCTGAGATAGTAAAAAACCAAGCCATCTTATATAACGATTGAGGATTTGAATGTAAAAGGAATGATGAAGAACAGGCATCTTTCAAAAACGGTTGCGGCACAGAAGTTTTATGAATTCAGAGCGAAACTTCAGGTCAAATGCAACGAAAATGGTATTGAATTAAGAGTTGTAGACAGATGGTATCCATCATCTAAAATTTTGCCACTGTTGCGGATGCATCAAGAAAGATTTAAGGCTTTCAGATAGAATCTATAGATGCAGTTGTGGTTATGTCGAAGACAGAGATCTCAATGCTGCCCTTAATTTGAAAGATGCCATGACTTACGAAGTTGCATAATTAAACGCAAACGTAAGTATGTACCGAAGGCTATTTCGGGAATTAACGACTGTGGAGTGTACAAGAACTTGTGAGTAGATATGATTTCGGTCAATCAAAAAGCATACATTGTGAAGCAGTAAGTAATGTTCGCGAGAACTTACAACATCTCGATGTAAGTATATTTAATCACATTTTGAGTGGCAGCATTTCAATGAATATCAATAAAATTAACGAACTACTTGCCTACAAATATTCTCTTTATTACTGAGGATGTTGATGAAGCGCTCAATGACGAAAAAATTAAAGCATTCCGCTGATAAAATAAACAGCTCATCAAGCCGTGAAGAAATGACTGATAAAGATGAAAGACTAAGAGAAATGATCTATTCATACCTTTCAAGAAGAAAAGAAAACGGCATTTATGTGTCTGTGTACAAAGGAGTAGACGAACACAGATGTGTGAAAGAAGGTATCAGGGCATCCTAAAAAATATAGTAAGTGATATCTTGTTCCGAGTTGGTCAAGGCAAAACTTGAACCGGATGAGTATTTTACTGAATCATATAAACCTTAAAGAGATTTACAGTGAATATAAATACGTAATACCCGAATCTATAGCCTCAAAAATGTCGATTTATGTGTGATGTTGATTATGGCAGCTGCGAGGGAATATATTATGACCTTATGCTGTTTGATCACAGCAGATCGGTTCATAGTCTTATAGTAGGCAAAAACGCTATCCAAAGATGAACAAGCGTTTATGAAAAATGAGTTATATGGGCTCTTTTGTAAATCTTCTTCTTAAGAACGATTTTTGCAAGGTAAACACATCATTTCTAAATCTGTAATTTTTGGAAAAGGGGCTGTTGCTTGGTGCAACAGCCCCTTTGATGGTTTTTGAGTAGTTTTTTTTGATTTCAGTTGACTTAAAAGCGGTGTATGGAGATTGGATAAACCGCAGGCGCACAAGGATTCCGAAGATGCAATTCATGATATTCTTATTGAAAACTACAGTGCTGTGTGGATATAATAAATTGAATTCACATAAATAGACTAAGGCAGATATTCAGGAGGATAAGAAAATGAAAATAAAAACTACACAATTAGCAGTATTTGCATTGTGCATATGCTGCATACTATCAAGCTGTGGAAACAGCACGAAAGACAGCAGTACATCAAATAACAATGATAGCAAGGTCCGAGGTCTCTGAAATAAAAAAGAGGAGTTTTCTTCTGTTAAAAGAAGAGGAAATCGCAGCTGCATCTGCTTCTGAGTCCGAAAGTACTGCCCGAAGAAAACACCCATGGCCTGAATACGAAGCCGATTGACGACATTTAAAAATGCAGATCTTTTATCGGGAGTATATCCAGGTATGCGATGATATTTTCAGAATTGGAGGTTATCTGGACCGTCAGCGATCTTATCGATCAGTACGGTGAGAGATGGGAAATAGATACTGTTAATGTTAAAAGTCACGGATTTTATGATAACATAAATGCTGTAAACAAAGCAACGGGCTTAAAACTGCAGTTCTACTGCGGCAAATCTCCCGATGGTTTTCATGAGAGCCTCTTGAAAAGAGAAGTAGTGCTTAAAAGTAAAACCGACAGGAGATTACATGGAAACTATACATGGATGCCGACAGGATTAATCGGCTCTCAGATTTAATGAAGAACTTTCTGACTACTCCCGCTGAAACTTGATGCATTTGCGCCATTGTATGAAAGCGCAGGTCTGGTAAGAAACGAGAAAGGCTTTGATTCCTGTTCAATCCATACTCGAAATTAATCCGAACCGGAATGCAGGTACTTATCATTTACCTGAAAGTGACTATTATGAAGATTTTTTTGCGGTATTTGAATTGAGTGATGTAAATTTATACGGTGTAAAAACCGATCATTGCAGCATCTGTTTACGTATCAAAGTCTTCTGATGATATCAGATCGTATAGTTATCAGAACATTTATTTCCGTGATGAAAACAACGATTCTGCTGAAACTGTTTTGGTAGCTCCTGATGCAAAACTGACCGAATGGGATTAAAGTAGAGCAAATTAGTTCAGATTGTTGATTGTCAGGAAATTAATAAATTTTTTCACTTTATAATGATTTGTGTCACGCGTGACACAAACCTAGCAAAGAAGTGATATTATCTTCGGGATACAATAAGAGCGAGAATAAGTAACTTAATTGGAATAAGAGAATTGCAATCCTTTTTTGAGAGTGTAGCATTATCTTCTCGAAGTTCAGAAATAGAATGATATATCCTGGTTATTTTCATGATCTGAATATTAGTTTTTAAATTTAATTATATCATAGAAAACTCAAAGCGCCAAGCAGATATGGATTCAACTTTTGCAATAACTTCATCCTATTATGAGATTAAAAACAGTTGTCCAATCATAACTGAACAAGCCCCTCTGACAAAGCAGTCAAAGGGGCTTTATTTTTTTAGCATTACGCTGTTGTGGTCATATGTCTGCTGTACTTCATTTCGGCAGATCATTTATCACTGTTTCCTAGATCTGGGTATTTGTTTTTTATCAGTCTGCACAGATTTTCTACATTTTCATCAAAGGAGAAGACTGAGCTGTTTATCATAACGTCCTGATAGGAGGTGGAATCAAACATTTCGCCTGTATGGTAAAGATAGTAGCTGCTTCTCGCTTCATCGACCTTTTGTATCATTGACTTTGCTTCGCCCTTTGAAAGGTTCAGGTCGTCAATAGACATTTCAAGGCGCTTTTCATAGGGTGCATAGAAATGTACTTTTAGCACATTGGGTCTGTGTCTGAGAATATAGTTTGCGCATCTTCCTACGATGATGCAGTTTTCATATGTGGCATATTCAAGTATGATGCTTTTTTCGATCTCAAAAAGCTGATCCTGAGTGTTCCTGCCTTCCTATGCCGAGAGGATATTTCATTCTTGAAAAGCCTTTAATGCGGTGATTGTCGATCATCTCAAGATCTTCGATCTTATAGCCCATGCGTTCGCCTGCTTTTTCGATGATCTCGCGGTCGATAAATTTCAGCCCAAGTTTTTTAGCGGCTTCTCTGGCGATAGGACGTCCAAGTGAACCGAACTGTCTTGTTACCGCTATGACCACATTATCTCTTTTTTTTTCGCGTTTCAGTTGCATTGTTTTCCATAATAGACCTCCGTTGAAAGTATTTTCGGCGCATATAAATTTTGCCGAATATAAAAAAAACACCAAAAGAAATTATTTCTTTCAGCGCTCCTTTGCGTCATTTATTCGGTTATCGGTATTATATAGGGAGCGTTCCTGAAGTCGGATGGGGGTAA